>NZ_JAERJY010000222.1:0-3245 GCF_018257375.1 Providencia sp. JGM181
ATACAGGATTATGAGACTGTGTTATGGCTGAAAAAACAGAAAAGCCTACTGACAAGAAAATAAAAGATTCAGCCAAATTGCGTATAAAGGCTTAGCAATAACGTTATTTGAGAGTGTTTTTAACGTTGGATAATGTTGGAGCCAATGTGTTGGTAAAAATGCCGCTGAAAGCGATACAGGCAACAATTGACGCGTAATTTCTGCGGACGTCGTAATCATTACAGGGGAATCATCTTGAAGTAGCGTTGGCTCATTCTTGGGATGAAAATCAGCCCCCCATTCTAGCTTGATAAAATTATACTGAGTAAGGGCTATATTCTTTTGGGATGCCATTAATTGAAGTTGAATAGAACCAATGATGGTACTTTCAAATTCATCCATTTTTGGTGGCTCGATCGCTATCAGTAAGTCTAATTCTCTAGAGTGTAACTGTTTGACGAGTGATTGGCGTGTAGATACGCGAGCTTCTAATCGTAGCTCATCATGTTGGTTATATAAAACTTCCAACCAACCAGTGAGATAACTTTCCCATAATGATGAAGTAGCGCCGATAGACAGCTCTGTATGCTGGGATGCGTGTGATATCTCTTTTTTGGCTTGAAGCCATGTATTCATTAGAGATTCAGCATAAGGAACTAAACGTTCTCCAGCAGCAGTTAAACGAATATTATTTCGGTGTCGTGTGAATAGACTTGTACCTAATTGGGTTTCTAACTGTCTGATACGAAAGCTAACGGCAGACTGCGTTAAGTAGAGAGATTCTGCGGCTCTGCCGAAGTGTCTGGTTCTACTAACTTCTAAAAAAGTTCTTAATAACTCGCTGTCCACACGCATCTCCAATAATTTTTGTCGTGATGATTCAAATGTTTTGTTTTACAGATTGTCAATGCTGTCTAATACTCCGCGCCATATAGAGTTGACCGTAATCAGTTAGGAGTGTGTCAGATGGCAGATAGCTTCATCACGACTAATCGTTTTTTTGATAATAAACATTACCCACGTGGCTTTTCTCGTCATGGTGATTTCACCATCAAAGAAGCTCAGTTGCTAGAACGTCATGGTCAAGCTTTCAATGAGCTTGATACAGGAAAACGCGCAGCGCAAACAGAAGAAGAAAAATTATTCGTCGCTGTTTGCCGTGGAGAGCGCGAACCTACAACCCTTGAAGAAAAAGTATGGGTGAAATATTCTAGCAGAATTAACCGTCCAAAGCGCTTCCACACACTATCGGGTGGTAAGCCACAGATAGATCCATCAGAAGACTATACTGATACGGATGATTAATTTCATTAGTATTAAAACAGTATAAGCATTAAAACAAATAGGGACTTAGGTCCCTTTTGTTGTTTATGTCTAAGCATTAACTTTTGTCTTAATTCCTTCAGCTTACTTGTTTTTGCAAATGAAGCAATAACTTATCCATTACCCGATACCCTAGCGCCTCTAGTAAATGTTCACGTTGTATATTCGGTGAATAGCTAAGATCTGCAATTGTTCGCGAAACTCTAAGAATCCTGTGCCAAGCGCGGATAGATAGCCCTAGTTTAATAAGTGCACTCTCTAAGAATAGTGCATCTTCAGCAGCCAGTAGGCAGGTTTTTGTTGTTTCACTTGCTGTTAGCTGACTATTAATTTTACCCGCTCGATTGATTTGTTGGTTTCTTGCATCAATAACTCGTAAGCGAATTTGTTTGCTAGCTTCGCCTTGGTGCGTTTGTTGACTTAAAGTACCTAGAGGGAGTAGAGGGATCTCAATAGAGAGATCAAACCTGTCTAAGAATGGCCCTGAAATGCGTGATAAGTATCGTAGTACTTTCGTTGGAGAGGTACGGCTCATTTCTCCTTGGTAATGCCCAGTGGGGCTAGGGTTAAGTGCTGCGATTAATTGGAAGTTAGCAGGGAAACACACCTTAGCTTTTGCTCTTGAAATGACAATTTGATGAGATTCTAGCGGTTCTCGTAAAGAGTCTAATACGGAGCGTGTAAATTCAGGTAATTCATCTAGAAACAATATGCCGTGATGGGCGAGGGATATCTCTCCTGGCTTAGGTAAGGAGCCACCACCAATCAAAGCGGTCATTGATGTATTGTGGTGAGGGCATCTAAATGGTCGTGTAGGCCACTTATTTATGGTTTCCATGGTTTGGCTAAGGCTATGTAATGCTGTGACTTCCAGTGCTTCTTGAGGCGTTAAGGGCGGGAGTAAAGTTATCAACCTGTGAGCTAACATAGTTTTACCTGTACCGGGAGGACCTAGCAGTAATAAATTGTGTCCACCTGCTGCGCTGATTTCTAATGCTCGCTTTCCTTGCTCTTGACCTATGATATCGCGAATATCATTTTCATGGTCAAAGGGATAGGCATGTTGAATAACTTGTTGATTACTCGATAGTGTACTTTTTTGATGCAGGTAATGACAAAGTTCCAGTAAAGATGTGGCAAAACTGACGCTTCTATCAGCTAATAAACTGAGTTGATACTGATTATCTTTCGATAGAATTAATTGCCTGTTTTGGTTTATTGCTGCTTGAGCGGCAGGGATCCCACCGTTGACATAGCGTATATCTCCAGAGAGCGCTAACTCACCAAGAAACTCATGATCTTTCAATAACTGATCAGGAATTTGTCCTGATGCCGCAAGTATTGCAATCGCAATAGCTAAATCATAACGACCACTTTCTTTAGGCAAATCTGCTGGCGCTAAGTTTACCGTCATTTTTTTTACTGGATATTCAAAGCCACTATTAACCATAGCACTCCGCACCCTATCTCGCGCTTCTTTAACTGCTGTTTCTGGTAACCCAACTAAAGTTAACCCCGGTAGCCCATTACTAATATGCGCTTCAACAGTCACAAGAGGAGCGTCTAATCCAATAGATGCTCGAGTGTAAACAATAGCTAACGTCATAAATCACCTCTTTGATTGACTAGCATAATATTCTGTTGTGAATCAGACGTGTTTTTCTATTGTGATTTTGATATTTGCGAAGCGACTCGATAATTAAATTGTTTAATTGCATGGGTGTTTCATTTTTTCTCGATGCGTTTTGAAGGCTTTAATTTAGCTAGTTACATTCATTTTGTTTTTTGAATAACAATAGTTTCAACAGCAAATTGGTTAAGTGAGATTAATTTTTTGGATAGGCTTGATAGCGTACATTTCACTAAATCAGAGACAGAGAATTGAACTAAATCATGGGTAAATATTATTGCTAATCGCTAGGTTTTTGCTTTATTAATAGTTG
>NZ_JAERJY010000223.1:0-3217 GCF_018257375.1 Providencia sp. JGM181
GTTGAATATATTTAAACCTAGAACCATCATAAAAAGAATATAAATACAATATTTTATATCAAATATACTTTTTTTTTGTTCCGATCAGCGAAGAATTACAATTTTACACACATACGGAGTAAAAATAAAATGTCGATAATTGACGAAAAAAGACAGAGATAACTTTATTTAGCCATAAATCAATAAGATACTGACAGGTAGCCAAATAAACCATTCACACTTATACACAGTAAACTAAAGAAACTATACAAACTTGTGAAGTTACACCAAAACCATCGCCAAGTTGTTACGCCAATGAAGAGTAATAATGGTGGTTTTATCTAGCCACCTCTTCCGATCGTCATATTTAGAGCATCTTTATATGATCACCTCTACTTACTTCTTGTGTTTTATACTAGTAGCTGATTTTTATTTGGTGGATTATGAAGCCATTATCTTACAGTTTGATAATTTATTTTTTGACTTACGCTATAAAACAGTCAGATATAATCTAATCAATAGTAAAAAACACCTTTTATTTTTTCCGTTTTTTTCTCGCCGTCACACTCTTTTTCTTTTTATCTTCTCGGCTTGATGACCAAATCTCAATGTAATCCATATTCGTTAAGAAAAAGACAATACAGCTTCCTAGAACCACCATCCAAACTAACATCGCTTTTGGAATATTATCGAAGCGGAAAATTAATAACAGTGGAATAAGCACCATCATGCTGATAAACATTGAGCTAATCATGCCCAACACCACAGGAGCGATAAATTTCTTCATCCCGATCATTCTCATCACTAGCGTGAAAACAATACAGGCAGGGATCATTCCAAACGTAGCAAACATCACGATCAACCCCGGCTCCCCTTTATTCACCAACCAATCGGTGAAACCAAACCATGAAAAAGGAATTGTGATCATGATGCAGACTCCTGTTGAACATACAGCAAGGGAATATCTTTAAAACGGAATAAAAGTGTAAAAATGAGATTCGGGAAAAGACGAATGTTGGTGTTGTATAACGTGACTGTTTGATTAAAAAATTCTCGGCGATCCGCAATTTGGTCTTCTAACCCTTTTGCTGACGTTTGTAATGCTAATAACGCCTGCTGGCTAATCAGCTTGGGGTATTTTTCTGCCAGTAAAAAAATCGGCTTTAAATGTGAGCGAAATTGGTTTGCGGAATCCACTTTAACGTCGAGCTGTTCCGTGGATAAATAGTGCTGACGACTTTGCAGTAATTCGCTAATTAAACGCTTTTCATGAGTCATTGCCCCTTCCGCTACGATTGTTAATTGTGGCATTAAATCTGCCTGTTTTTTTAGGAGCACATCAATATTGGCAAATGCTTTGTCGCAATTATTTTTCAAGAAAATAATATTGTTGTAGATCCCCACAATATAGCGAACCAAAATGGTGCCTATCACCGCGACAAAAATCCAAAAGATAATCTGATTCATATCATTCACTGTCAGATAACGAAATTTGGTTAAAATGGAGCGTTAAGTATCCATCTTGATAACTCACTGGCGTCATTAATATTAGCGCAATCAGAATAGCTGCAATCATTGCTGTCACTCCAATATTCCGACGCATTGGCGCGGATTTATTCCAGCTAGTCACATAATCTGATAGCGAAACACCTAATAACATGTGTGGCGCTTTACGGGTGATCACCACTTTGCCATTCTCACTGTCCGCTGACCCAATCAATAAATAACTCTTCCCACTTTCAAGTAAATACTCTTTATAACGACGATTGCCACTCTCATAATCCATATGGGGGGATAATCCGGTATGGACAAAATAATCTGGGTCACAAATCACATTCACAGAGCCAGTATCATCCGTCATGGTGAAATTATGTAGCTGAACACTGCTGTCTCTGAGGGTATAACTTTTTTTACCTTCTTTATCCGTAGAGATGGAGTACTCGTAATAAAAAGCACCATAACAGCTACGATTACCTAACTTACTTTTGACTTCCTTTCCTGAGGTTATTTTCCCTTCTACTTCTACGAGCCCCATCGCAATTGAGCGAATTTTTGACGTTGCGAGGTTCTTTTGAAACTTTAGAAAACGTTTTTCGGGGGTATTTTGAATAAAACTGAAAACAAACAATAAGACGAAAGCCACAAAAAAGAGGCGAATATCGATAAAAAAGCCCATGGTTAAACACCCAGCCAATGCCGTGCCAACAAGGGTTTTTAATAACGCAGTAAATTTGGAGGAGCCTTCCTTTTGCAAACGTTGATAGCGATCATACGCACTTTCCGTTATTCCAACGACAATACGACTAGCCGCAAAAGCCATTCCTACTGCCACAGCATAGAAAAAGTAGCGTTCATATTCGCCAGGTCTCGGCGAGATAGTTTCCCATGCCCCAAATAGCACCGCAGTAAAAAGAATAATGCCCCAGTTTAATTTACGCTTTTTTGAATATTTTCTGTCTAAATAAAAAAGAATGCCACCTAATATGGCACCTAAAAAATAGTAGATATTCACAGATGATACCTTTAACGGTGATTATGATTTGAATTGAATACCATCATATTTTTTCTCAGCTTCGGAGATTTCCAATAAAGGCAACGCAGTAAAACCAAAAATATTGGCAAAAATACTGTCTGGGAACATTTGGATCGCCGTATTGTATTCCGTTGTTGCATCATTAAAACCTTCGCGGCGCTGAGCAATTTTATCTTCCACTTCGCTTAGTGCGATTTGTAATTGGGTAAATTGCTCTCCCGATATTAGCGTTGGGTAGTTTTCAGCAACCGCGACGAGGCTTTTTAATGCTTTATCCATTTCATTTGATGCTGCAATTTTTTCATTCACATTTTTAGCACTGAAATAATTTTGGCGAGCATCACTCAATGAAGTAAATAGCGCTTTTTCATGCTCCATGGCTTTTTCAACTATCGTGACTAGCTGGGGAATTTGGTCAGCACGCTGTTTTAAAATCACATCAATATTGGCAAATTGATTGCTAACTTGGTTCCGAGTACTCACCAAGCGGTTATAAATAGAAATTCCCCATCCCGCTAAAATAAGCAGTAAAACCAGAAGAACAATCATTGTCGTTGCCATTTTTATGCCTTTTAATTAAAAAAATCATTAATGCTAAGATATTTAATTTAAGTTATCGATATAACACTTTTTATTCAATCGGAAAAATAGCAAAGAAAAGGATTAATAGAGATTTATACACCATGCCAAATCGATCATGATCAC
>NZ_JAERJY010000224.1:0-3135 GCF_018257375.1 Providencia sp. JGM181
TAGCTGGAATGTATGAAGGTTAAATATACTTAAGGTTATTTCAAATAACTGAATATAATTAACTCAGCTCATCATTATAATTATATTAAATACCCCACTCGTTATTAGCAATGAATGGGGTTTAATTTTAGTTTTCGCTATGTGGCTGATAACCGTAACGAATCGTCTCGACATCGTCGAGTTGAATTTGGGTCACGGTTGGCTGCGTAGTGGCAATTACGCGACCATCACGGATGGAATAGCGTACTGGCACTTGGCGACGTACTGCATCAAAACCGTTTTCAGCAGGCAGGATCAGCAGGCTTGCGCGCTTCCCTTCATCAATACCGTAATTTTGCAAATTCAACGTTTTCGCGCTGTGCTCAGTGATAAGCTTCAAACCATCATTAATCTGACCATAGCCCATCAATTGGCAAACATGCAGACCCATATGCAGCACTTGCAGCATATTTGCGGTACCCAGTGGATACCATGGATCGAACACATCGTCGTGACCGAAGCAGACATTAATATTGGCGGCGAGCATTTCCTTCACGCGGGTGATCCCTCGACGCTTTGGATAGGTATCGAAACGACCTTGTAAGTGAATGTTCACTAACGGGTTGGCGACAAAGTTAATCCCTGACATTTTCAGCAGGCGGAATAAACGTGAAGCATATGCCCCGTTGTAAGAGTGCATCGCCGTTGTATGGCTGGCGGTAACGCGTGCGCCCATATTTTCACGGTGAGCAAGGGCAGCAACGGTTTCGACAAAACGTGACTGTTCATCATCAATTTCATCACAGTGAACATCGATTAAACGGTCATATTTTTGTGCCAGTGCAAAGGTCTTATGCAGGGATTCCACACCATATTCACGGGTGAATTCAAAGTGCGGGATAGCCCCGACCACATCCGCCCCTAAACGTAGCGCTTCTTCTAATAGCTCTTCGCCGTTTGGATAGGACATGATCCCCTCTTGAGGGAAAGCAACGATCTGCATATCCACCCAAGGCGCCACTTCTTTTTTCACTTCCAGCATGGCTTTCAGTGCCGTTAAAGTGGCATCGGAAACGTCAACGTGGGTACGAACATGTTGGATACCGTTAGCAATCTGCCATTTTAGAGTTTGCCAAGCGCGCTGTTTCACATCGTCATGGGTCAGCATCGCTTTACGTTCGGCCCAGCGTTCAATCCCTTCAAACAAGGTGCCAGACTGGTTCCAATTTGGCTGCCCAGCAGTTTGTGTTGTATCCAAATGAATATGTGGCTCAACAAATGGTGGAATGGCTAAGCCGCCTTCACCATCAAGGCTATTAGCGAGTACTTCACCTGCGGGCTGCGGAACGATAGCTTTGATTTGTTGATTTTCAATATCGATTCGCCACAGACCTTCACGCTCAGGTAAACGGACATTGTGGATATGTTGAATATGTTGATTAAGCACGGGTCATCTCCGAATTAGTGGCGCGTACGCGATTCAATAGTGGATTCAGGATGGCGTAGCAGATAGCGCCGCCAAGCACTGCGTTAACAGGGACAATTCCCGGCAGCCAATGTCCTGCGGCAACACCCGCAGCCACGGCGATTAACGCACTGATATTCACATCGCGCATTTTGCTCATGTCAAAAGTGGCATAGCGATGACGATACATTAAGTAATCCGCAATGATAATGCCACCAATCGGTGGAATGGCTGCGGATAAGAAGGTCAGCCAGCTAACAAAGTTGTTGTACAGCCACAGTGCGCAGAGTGTGCCCACTAAGCCGTTGATAATGGATAACGTCTTGCTGGATAAGCCTGTAATGTTGGCGAACCCTAAGCCGGAAGCGTACAGCGCGTTGTCGTTGGTTGTCCAAATGTTCAAACCAAGAACGATAATTGCTGGTAAGAGTAATCCTTGCGCGATCATTACGTCGGAGATATCCGCCATACCTAAGGAAGCTGCGCCCGCCGCACCGAAGATAAACATCAGTGAGTTGCCCAAGAAGAACGCCACAATGGCCACCAGTACCGCGATTTTCGGCTTACGCCCGAAGCGTACGAAGTCAGCGGTTAAGGTTCCTGCGCTGACAAACGAGCCGACGACCATCGCCAGTGCAAGGTTGAAATCGATTGGTTGTTCCGGTTTTACCATTTGCAGAGCGCTTAAACCACCGGCATCAGTGACAGCAAGATATACGGAGTAGCTTCCTAAGATAGCAATGGCAGGAACGGCGACAATGGACAGCACGGTTAACGCGGAGATACCGAAGAACACTGTGACGGTCATCAAAATACCGGAAATACCAATCAGTAAGTTGATATCCCAGCCTGTTGCTTTACCAACGGGAATGGCGAACATGGCAACGCCGACACCGAACCAGCCGACCTGTGTACCGCCAAGTAAGAAAGAAGGGAGCCAAGAGCCGCGAATACCGAAAGAATAACGTGCAAGAAGGTGGGTTGTTAAGCCTGTTTTAGAACCGATAAAACCAAGGAAGGCGGTGTAGACACCAAGAATAAGATTACCAATGAGAACTGCGAGGAAGAAATCGTTGAAACTAAGACCGGTACCGAGAGCGCCTCCGGTCCACATGCTGGCGGAAAAGAACGTTAAACCCAGCATTACAAAGGTTAATGCGAGCCCGCCTTTTCTTGCGGATATGGGTACTGGCTCATGACTATAATTTTTATCACCGGACACAATTGCCTCCTGTAGCTTTCCTCTGGCCAAAAAAATCTGACGAATTCTATAGCCGTAAAAATAAAAAGCAAACGGTTTCGCACATGCTTAAAAAGAATTAATGAATTGTGTTTTTGCTCATTTTTTATTCTAGTCTGTAGCGTAACTGGAAAGGACGTGAGGCGGTAAACAGCTTGATGGGGTGAGATAAAGTCACGATAAAAACCAGCGGTTAGAATAGCCAATGATACAAACAAAAAACGTAAAATTAAGATAAAAGACTTCCGAATGTGTGTGTATCAATGATTCGTTTTTTTTATTTATATTTATTCAATAAAATATAATGTTTAAACAAATTTTAATATTTTATTTATTATTACGCATTTAAATTGTTGATTGGAATTTATTACTCATTTTTTTGAGTAAAATATGATTTTAATCTAAATGAGAATCGATATTTATAAATCTAATTATTTACGTAATTTAATAT
>NZ_JAERJY010000225.1:0-3126 GCF_018257375.1 Providencia sp. JGM181
AGATAATACTTAGTGTGTTCTAATTCGCCATTCATAGAGAAAAATGTTACTAAGAGTCCTTGTAGTATTATTAGTCGCGGGCTGTTCCTACATAGCAGGTGTGATGACAGAAGTTTCTTCAGATACTGAGATGGACGCAGAGAGTAAAGTCAAAAGCGCCGTTGAAGATTTTCTGGTATATCCATCAGCCGCAACATACAAAAATGTGAAATATCATGTCCTGAATCAGAATGAAGAGGGCGATGAGACTGGCTACTATTGTGGTGAAGTTTTTGGATTTGAAGATGGTTTACCTTACGGATATAAACGATTTATTGTTCGTTTACATAAAAACAAAGAAGGTAAAACAGTGGTTTCTATTCCACTAGTGGAAAAAGTTGATGACATTGTTCCTGTTGAACAATTTGACCCTATCTGGGAACGTTATTGCAATCGAGAGTAATGAATCATAAGGCAGATTGATCTTTGTATTATCAACTCTGCCTTATGATTTCATGGTTTTATTGCCAATGTCGCTAGGAATGTTGGCAAGAAATTATCGATAACAAAACGAGGATTTGGCTGCCAATCTTCTTGAAAGCCTGCAATGTTAAAGCCTGCCTGAATTTGCCCCCCAATTAAGTCTGTCAGTGAATGACCGAAGACAAACGCCTCTCGCTTTGCGTATTTTATTGCCACCTGTTCTTGCGATAAATTATCCAATTCTGAAAACGGCATGGTATATCGAGGTCGAATAATTGTGTTTTCAGTAGGACTTTTTTCTCTATCATCAATAAATACGACAGGGTTAAAAAAGCTTGAAAGCAATCGACCTTGTGGTTTAAGGACTCGAAAGCATTCTTGCCATACAGGATTAACATCGGGAATGTATAAGTTTGAAATTGGGTGAAAAATAATATCAAATGAATTGTCTTCAAACATAGGGAGATGGCGCATATCTCCTTGAACTGTCGTCAGTGCTAAATTATCTCGCTTAGCCACCATACTATCTTGCGCTAACTGTTTTTCTGACAAATCAAATACTGTTACGATAGCGCCCACAGCGGCCAATATTGGCGCTTGTTGCCCACCAGCAGAAGCTAAACAGAGAATTTTTTTCCCTTTTACGTCGCCAAGCCAAGCTTTATTTAATGGGGTTGGCGTTAGATGAATTTCCCAATTTCCTTTTTTTGCTTCTTCAATTGTTTGGCTATCAACCGGAGTAGACCAAGGTTGTTGAGATGCCGCTTGTTTATCCCATGCTTTTTGATTTGCAATAATAAAATCCATCATAAAGTGTACCTGTTAATACATTAATTAAGTTCATTGTAATCACGGTGAGATTAAAGTAAACAAGAAAACGTACCAGAAAGTACAGTTTGTTTCCCTATTAGGAAAAAATGCAAGCTATTTGGCTGGTTATACGTGAAAGCAATAATGAACAAATATGGGAAGATGATTGAAATTAAGGGGCGTTATTCGCATAATATATGCATATTTGAACTTGCCATTGGCTTATCATGCTAGCAAAATTCTATCCTGTCATCTTATTGGTTATTTCCAATGTATTTATGATGTTCGCTTGGTATGGACATTTAAAATTTACGAATAAGCCATTATATATAGTCATATTCTTTAGTTGGCTGATTGCATTTGTAGAATACTGTTTCGCGGTACCCGCAAATCGCTTAGGGCATCAATATTATAGCGCCGCTGAATTGAAGACGATGCAAGAAGTGATTACGTTATGCGTATTCGCTGGGTTTTCTGTGCTTTATCTTGGTGAGAGTTTTACAATAAACCATCTCATTGGCTTTACTCTTATTTTTGCAGGCGCATTTTTTATTTTTAAAGGTCCTTTTTAGTGAACAGCATCTTCTACTTTATAGAAAATAGTAGGGTAGAAGATGCTTAATAAATAATGGGATTCTTACTTACACCCAACCTTTTTGACGAAACTCTTTAAGTACCGCAACGAACTGCTCCATTTCTTGGGGGGTACCTAAGGTTAATCGGTTCCAACCCATAACAGGTGGAAATTCTCTGCCAACCATAATATTGGCCTCTTTCATACGCTGTTTATAAGTTTTCACATCACCTTTTACTTTGTGGAAAATAAAGTTAGCTTGTGATGGCGCATACTCTAAGCCTAATTCATTAAGCGCAGTTTCAACGATTTTACGTGAAAGATTGTTAGATTTAAGGCTATATTCCAGGAATTTCTTATCTTTCAATGATGCAATAGCAGCGACAGCACCCGCAGTATTGGTGTTATCAATCGAGATAAACTCATCGACCGCTTCAATGATTTCAGGGGTTGCAATGCCGTATCCCACTCGCAGGCCTGCTAATGCGTAAATTTTCGAGAAAGTCCGTGTCACTATTAGGTTTTTTTGTCCTGCTTTGACTAATTCAATTGCGCTTACAAACTGTGGATCTTCAACAAATTCCGCGTAGGCTTCATCAACAATAAAAAACTGTTTATCTGAAGCTTTTTTCATCCAGTTATCGAGTGGGCTATGCGGAGTTATCATCGCCGTTGGGTTGTTTGGATTACAGATATAGATAATGGATAAACCATCGTAATCATTGGCGATTTGCTCCATTTTTTTCAGGTCAAAACTCAAGTCCGATTTTAATGGAACTTTAGTAATTTCTACACCGAGTGGGAGTGCATAGAGTTCAGCATAGTTAAATGTAGGATCTGGGGTGACAAGCTGAATTTTTATGCCTTCTTTTCTTGCCTTATTTGCGAGTATGGCGACAGCCGCCTGAATGGTTTCTGACGAACCATTTCCGAGGGTCACATTCTTGCTGTCTAGGTTATGCAGTGTGCCAATATTGCCGATAAGCTCGGAGCGTGCATCATCAGGATAACGGAATGAACCTGGTAAGGCTTCGATGACCGCTTTTTGTGCATTAGGCGACATTCCCAATGAGTTCTCATTGAAATTGAGTAATAAAGGATGTTGGGCATTTGGTTTAACAAGTGCGCTAGTATTTGCACTTGCATGATTTAAAACTGAATTTAGTGCTAAGCCACCTGCAACAAGTGAGCTTGATTTTAGAAAAGAACGACGATCCATAATGAGTCCCTGAAATATATTTATCTTGTGTGATTAGATTACTCGAAATAATTCAGTTGCT
>NZ_JAERJY010000226.1:0-3050 GCF_018257375.1 Providencia sp. JGM181
AATATGTTACAGCGTTTTATTTCAAATAAATAATATCTTTTCGGAGTTTATATCTGACAATTAATCCTAATTGAGCAGATTAATACAAAAATGAGCCCTGCTAATTCGAGTTTTCAACATTTTCGACGTTCTGCTTCTTTTGCTATTTTTACGATTACAACCAGCATTGCCGTTATCGGCATCGTGATTGGTCTCAGTATCCCGATGGTGGCGCTGAGACTGAATAATTTTGGTGTGGGTGAATTGTACATTGGCATTATCTCTGCGGCTCCTGCCTTGGGAATGTTTTTGATTGCCCCTGTGGTACAGCGTATTGTAAAGTGGTGTGGAAAGCGCAAAGCGATGTTAATCGCGACGGTGATCTCCGCCATTAGCTTACTGCCACTGCTAAGTTCATTGCCTTTATGGCTACTTTTCCCTTTGCGGTTGATTACGGGACTTGCAAGCGGTGTGATGATTTGCTTGGGGGAAACGTGGATCAACGAATTATCCCCTGAAAACAAGAGAGGGCGGATATTGGCGATTTACACGACGGTATTTACCGTAAGCCAATTATTAGGTCCGTCATTTATTGCTTATTACGGTGTGGAAGATAAATCGCCTCTGTTTATTTGTACCTTGATTCACTTAATTTCTGTGGCTTTATTCCTACTGATGGATCAGAAAGTGGGAGATAGGCTTGCAGAAACGGCGTCAGAATCTAACTTTTCAATTGTGCAATTCGTGAAAGTGGCTCCTGGAATTTGTGCCGGGATCCTATTTTTTGCTTTTTTCGATGGCACTATCTTGTCGATGTTCCCAATTTACGGGATGGGTATGGGGCATACCGAGGCGGTTGCGGCGATGATGATCAGCGCAATTTTGGCAGGGGATGCGATTATGCAGATGCCGTTTGGTTGGTTAGCTGATCATATGAATCGCGAAAAATTGTACCGTATTTGCGGCGTGGTGACGTTAGGGGCCAGCATGCTGCTGCCATTCTTAATTACTCACACTGTCTTTATTTGGGTTTTATTGTTTGTGTTAGGGGCGACAGCTGGCGCCATTTACACCATCGCTTTAGTGCAGATTGGTCAATACTTCAGAGGGAATGAGCTGATTATTGCTAACGCCGCAGCGGCAATGTTATGGGGCATTGGTAACCTTTCTGGTCCATTATTGGCTGGCGCTGCAACGGCGATTTCGCCATCAGGTCTGCCGATATTATTGATTGGAATAGCGGGACTATTTTTATGGTTTACCCGTGAAAAATATGGTGCTCAAGCTATTGAGCAACAAGCTCAGTAACGTCTTTTTATCACCAATGCATTAAAAAATCCCCGAGTTTTATCTCGGGGATTTTTATTCGCTATCAACTATTCTATCACTCGATAAACCACTAAATTTTCACGAAATTCATCAGGACGATGGTTTGACCAAAACAGTTCCATGCCTTCAGGAGCTGGTTGAACTTCTTTGGATAATACAATCAGCCATCGGCACTGTTGTGGTTTTTCAAATTCCATCTGTCTTTGATGCAAAATACCGGTGTAGTAATAGAGCATCGGCGCTTCTGATTCCCCAAGGTTTTCGGAAGCCATGCAGTCATGTTGGGTAAATTGCCCTTCTAAATGATGTCGAAGATCCAGGAAAACCCCTTCGTAGCCTTTTGAATAATCAATCCAACCAACAAATAATGTGAGAATAATGCTCCACACACTCACCATTCCCAGTGACCAGTTTCTTATCGCTTGGAAAGCGCTGCTTGATGAGGAAATAAGATGATTGCGGAAGAACCAAAAACAGGTAATAAAAATACCCGCTATCAACGCAAATACAGAAAAATGCATTTGGTAATCAAGAGGTAGCCAACGACCAAAAACAGGCAACCATTGGGCGTGATGACCCGTTAATACGATAGCGTAGCAAACCCACAGAAAGAGAATTACCCCAGACCAGAAGAAGGCGGCGAAGCGTGCGAATGCGTTTAAGACTTTCTCTGAAAACCAGTCAAGAGCCTGTACAGCGAGGAGCGCCATCGGAGCAATAAAGGGCAGTAAATAGAGCGCTCGCCCACTGGCAGACATTTGCAAGAATACCACGCCAAGGACAGGAAATATGGCAATCAAATATTCATTATGATCACGCAGGCGTCTGAGCGGATGACGTAACAAATAGGCAGTTGCCAGTAGCCCAGCAGGAAGCGCAAAAAATGCGACTGCAGAAGGAATACGCGTGAAATTGGCTTTAGCCCCTAACTTCTCAACGGAGAATCCAAGGAAGCGACCAATGTTATTTTCCCAAAACCAAGTCACGAACAGCTCGGGATGCTGTACATACAGCATGACTGGCCAAGGTAGAATTGCAATGAGGGCAACCAAACCCGCGAATAGTGCGGGTAGCCAAAACTGTTTAGATCGGCATTGAATAAGAAATACAGGTGCCAAAAATAGGCTGATCCATAGAACGCCGGGAATAAACACGCCTTTAGATAAGGTGGTGATAATGGTGCCAAGGCAGAGCCAGAAGGCGGACGCGGTAATTTTCTGTTGCTGAATTAACCCTAATAAGCCATATAAACCGATGGTTGCTCCGGTCATTAATGAAACATCGGTGAACATTTCATGGGTGTGTCGCAATATTCCCGGCGCACAAATATACAGTGCAAAGGTGGTCCAAATACGGGCATCAGAAAAACTGTCAGATTTAAAAAAGCGACGTGCTAATAAAATAAAAAATGAAAAATTAATAATAGAAAAAAATAAGCTCGCGCTGCGGGCTGCATCATATAGCGGCATCACTCCCGATAATAAATGAGAAAAAACCGTCGCCGTCCAATAATAGAATGGCGGTTTTTCCATAAAAGGCTCGCCCGCATTGGTCGGTACCAGCCAATTACCCGTTTCATACATGGTTTGAATAATACCAAAACTGTAGTTTTCATCCTGCTTCCATGGGCTATGCCCATAAATCCCGGGAAGGAGATAAATCAGTAAAAATACAGCAAAAAGTATTAAGGCGCTTTTTGGCATTGTTTTAATTGAGGATGTAATAGTTGACATAATATTTAT
>NZ_JAERJY010000227.1:0-3024 GCF_018257375.1 Providencia sp. JGM181
AAATATAGTACAACAGAAAATAAAGATTATCTCATTAGTAATGAGTTTGATGATTCTAAAAATAATAAGGAGGATTCCTTTGATTCCGCAGCAAGAATTAATCTTCTCTTAATTAAGAATTCGCATAGTGACTTGACTCATGCAATTAAGATAAATGAAGATAACCTGAGTAGAATAGAAATTGCTCATAGTAGTGTTTTTTCTCTCCCGGTTAGACTAGCCCCAGTATTACCAAATGGAGATAATTTTGATTTTGAATCACAGAATAATAGCAATATTGGTCAGGCACTTGAAAATAAATTTAAGGCTGCTGGCGATAAATTAGCAGAAACATTTGAATGTACCTTTGGATTTGCTTGTGCATCTGATTTAGATAAAGCAGCTAAAGATCCTAATCTTGGAAAAGATCTTTCGAATTCAGATAAAGTTGAATTAGGTGGTACTAGTTCGGGGGCACCTAATGGCTGGGGGCCTCAAGATGAAGAAAAGTTTAGAAATAATCCTGAGCAGACTGTATTTACAGAAGATTATTTGATTTCATCTGCTAATAAGCCTATTAATAATCAAGGCCTATCAGCGGCAGCACGAGCGTGGGAAAAGCATGCAGGAAGACCTAATGGTATATTTGATCCATTAGCTGGTAATCCAATACAGAAAAATGCTGTGGCAGAGCAATTCATAAAAAGTGTACTGAGAGATCCACAGCGAGTGAAAAATAATTTATCTGGTGGTGCATTTGAGTATCGTTTACCTAATGGAAAAGGTATTCGTTATAATGCAGATGGTTCATTTAATACAGTATTAGACCCAAAGGTAAAAAAATGAAAGAAAAAAAGTTAGAATTATTTTTTTCAAGTCCTATGGAATATGAAAATTTGACATTAGAAGTGCAATTAGGATGGCAAAGGATCGCTGAAATAAATCAAGATAAAGGAACGGAAAATTTAGAAGTTGAATTGTTTGGTTCTGATTCATCAAATAATTTTATTGCAAGGATGCCATTAGATGACTTGATATCTATTTTAGTTGAAGCGCGTGATACTCTTAAGAATAAAGGATAGTACTGAATTATTCTCATTTTGAAAGCTTTTATTTATCAATTTTTTATGTGAATTAATTTAAGTGTCAATTGAAGAGCCTAGTCCTTATAGGCTCTTTTTATACGCCTTGATTGCGCATCTAATTTTGATAAAGCAGTTAAGAATCCCAATATTGGAAAAGATCTTTCAAATTCAGATAAAGTTGAATTAGGAGGTGCTAGTTCGGGGGCGCCTAATGGCTGGGAGCCAGATAATCGCACCAATGAAGGAAAATTGAGTGTCTCTGATAGACGGTCGATCAATTCGCTACGGGAGCAAATAAGATCACATGAAGAAAAACTAGTAGCTTACAGACGAAATCCGGAAGCTTTTGATAATCAGGGACACCTGAAAAATGCACCTAATGATATAGTTAGACAACGGATTATTGATGGAAGAATTAGACATTTAGAACAAGAAATTAAAACGTTTCAAAAGAATATAAATCAGATTAATAATACGAAAGGGCAATAGATGGACATCAATCTCAATGTACTTGAAGATGCAATTCATTCAATTTTTGATGAAATGAAAAAGAATGGCATAGAAAGTGTCAAACTGGATTCGGATTTTTATTGGAATGTTCCTTCAGAAACGCTTTATGATGTTTACAATGAGCCAAAGTTAGACATAGGACAGTTGGAAGAGGACTATGGTGCTTTGCTTAAAGCCAAGGAAAATGAAATTTTAGTGCGCTACAACTTAAAAAATATCTCAGCGATTCTTCGCTATTTAGCTGAGAAAGAAACTAATTAATTATCTTTTATTCATATATTAGCGAGAGCCTAAACCCCAATAGGCACTTTTTTATTGTAGTGATTGAGCATGGCGTATAGCGCCTTGATTGGTGCTGCCTGTTAACTATGGTGGTTAATAAGCACTTGGAGGTGAAACTTCTCTACATGTCAGATAAGGGGAAGTGGACAATATCACTTCCTACTCGATTTTTTGTTTTAATTATCTTCATTTCCCTGTAAATCATTAATAGATGACCGCAATGAGATTTGAATCTCATTTTTATGTAATGAAAACTTTTATCATTGCAGTCCGTGAGTAGTTAATCACGAAATAAAACTATTATAAGGATCGAACATGAAGAAAATCACACTAACGTTAAGTGCAATTGCATTAGCGTTGAGCTTTACGGCAACATCTCAAGCCAAAATTCCAATGCCAGAAACCGTCAGCACTGGAGTGACAGTTGCGGAATTAGCGGCACAACAACCGGTTCATTGGGTCTCTGTTGAGCAGATTAAACAGAGTTTAGAAGGTAAAGCACCAATGGCGGTGGGTTTTGATATTGATGACACCGTTTTATTTTCAAGCCCAGGTTTTTACCGTGGAAAACTTGAATTCTCTCCAAATGATTTTAGCTATCTGAAAAACCCTCAATTCTGGGAAAAAATGAATAATGAGTGGGATAAATTCAGTATGCCAAAACAAGTGGGCATCGATTTAGTTAAAATGCACTTAGAACGCGGTGATAAAGTTTACTTTATTACAGGTCGTACACAGACTAAAACTGAAACTGTGACTCAATATGTGCAAGAAGGCTTAAGAATTCCTGCGGATAAAATGAATCCGGTCATTTTTGCTGGTGATGAACCTGGTAAAAATAATAAAGTAAGCTGGATGCGTGACCATAAATTAACTATCTATTATGGTGATGCTGATGCGGATATTGCTGCGGCTCATGAGTTAGATATTCGTGGGATTCGTATTCTCCGTGCTTCAAACTCCTCTTACCAACCGTTGCCAAAAGCGGGTCGCTTTGGTGAGGAAGTTGTTATCAATTCCGAATATTAATATTCGATAAAAAGTTAGTTAAAGGTGATTATTCGCCTTTAACTAACAAAATAGTGTTTATTTATTGATGACGTATTCCGGCAATTTAATATAACTTATATTAAATTAATTCTATTGAGAGAATAAAAGACGTCAATAT
>NZ_JAERJY010000228.1:0-2916 GCF_018257375.1 Providencia sp. JGM181
TATTTATGTTATAACAATAATTATCCATGTTATAGAGGTAATATGCGATTATTAATTAAGTTTTTCGCCAAATTGAGAGATAACAATGCCAGAACTTCCCGAAGTTGAAACCAGTCGCCGAGGTATTGAACCGCATTTAGTCGGCAATACAATCAGTTATGCAGTTGTGCGTAATGAACGGTTACGTTGGCCGGTAAGTGAACAAATCATGCGTTTATCTGATGAAACCGTGATTAGTGTCCAGCGTCGGGCAAAATATCTGCTTATTGAACTGCACAAAGGGTGGATTATTGTCCATTTAGGAATGTCTGGCAGTGTGCGAATTCTAACGGAAGAGATACCCGAAGGGAAACATGACCATGTAGACCTTATCTTGGGTGACGGTAAAGTACTGCGCTACACTGACCCTCGACGCTTTGGTGCATGGCTTTGGTGCGATGATTTAGCATCTAGCTCCGTTCTCGCCCATTTAGGTCCTGAGCCTCTCTCTGATGAGTTCAATCCTAAATATCTCTTTGATTTAGCAGCTAAACGTAAGGTGGCGGTCAAACCTTGGTTGATGGACAACAAAATCGTTGTTGGGGTAGGGAATATCTATGCTAATGAAGCGCTTTTTGCATCAAGAATCTCCCCAGAAAAGCTGACTAACACACTGACACTCAATGAAATTACCGAACTGGTTATGCAGATTAAAAAAGTGCTGCAACGTTCAATAGAGCAAGGTGGAACCACTCTCAAAGACTTCTTACAGTCAGACGGAAAGCCGGGTTACTTTGCTCAAGAGTTATTTGTGTATGGAAAAAAAGGCGAGCCTTGCTCTTTATGCGGAACCCAGATTGAAAGCATCAAACAAGGACAGAGGACAACCTTTTATTGCCCTCAATGCCAGAAATAATCGCTAGATTTTGTTAAGTTTTTTCAACATAGCCTCAGCAACAACAGGCGGTAAAAACGACGAAATATCTCCATCATGAAGCGCGACATCTTTAATTAATGAGGATGAAACGAAAGATAAGCTTTGTGATGGCAGTAAAAATACTGTTTCTAGCTCTGGAACAAAATGGCGGTTCATATTAGCCAGCTGCCATTCATATTCAAAATCTGCCACTGAACGTACGCCGCGAATCAAAATATTCGCATTGTTTTTCTGTGCAAAATTCGCCATTAACTCAGAAAATCCAACCACTTCGACATTCTCTAAGTGTGCTGTAACTTGCTTCGCGAGCTCAACACGCTCTTCCAGATTAAACATAGGGCTTTTGCGTTGACTATTTGCGATAGCGAGTAAAACGTGATCAAACATCGCAGCGGCACGGGTGACGATATCGACGTGTCCAGAGGTAATCGGGTCAAAGGTTCCCGGATAAATAGCTTTATGGGTCATGATATTGCTATCTCTTTGTTTATTATTGCTTATCCTAATATATCGATAGGAATAAGTGACGGTGAAATCCACATTAACGGCAATTGCGTTCTCTTGCAACAATCACAGGTAAGCATCCATTTATTTTAAGTCTCATTTTAGGCACAGATTCTACACACTTTCAGTAATGGTTTATGGTAAGATACCGCCAATTTTGGTAAGTGAATCAGATCGAATGTTATTGCGTGTATATCAGGTACTTCTTTATCTCATCCAACCATTAATTTGGATACGCTTATTATTGCGTAGCCGTAAAGCCCCTGCGTATCGCAAACGCTGGGGGGAACGCTATGGTTTTTGTGGTGGTAAAGTTGTTCCTAAAGGTATTTTATTACACTCAGTTTCTGTGGGCGAAACCCTTGCGGCAGTACCGTTAGTGCGTGCACTTCGCCATCACTATCCATCACTCCCTATCACTGTGACAACAATGACGCCGACAGGGTCAGAGCGTGTTCAGTCGGCATTTGGTGACGATATTAGTCACGTTTATCTCCCTTATGATTTACCAGGCTCAATGAGCCGTTTCCTTAATCAAGTTGATCCTAAACTGGTGATTATTATGGAAACAGAACTCTGGCCAAATATGATCAACCAATTGCATAAGCGTAATATTCCATTAGTTATCGCGAATGCTCGGTTATCTGAACGCTCCGCTGCGGGTTATCAAAAGCTTGGTAGCTTTGTGAAGCGTATGCTGCAAAATGTCACGATGGTGGCAGCTCAGCATCAAGAAGATGGTGAACGTTTTATTCAATTAGGGTTAAGACGTAAGCAGTTAGAAGTGACGGGAAGCTTAAAATTTGATATTTCCGTTACCCCTGAACTGGCTGTTAAAGCGATTACCTTACGCAGGCAGTGGGCCGCACATCGCCCTGTATGGATTGCGACAAGCACCCATGAAGGTGAAGAAGCCATTGTTTTGCAAACTCACCAACAGTTGCTGAAAAAATTTCCTAATTTATTACTCATTTTAGTCCCAAGGCATCCAGAACGTTTCGCAAAAGCGGAAGAGCTGACGCAAAAAGCAGGGCTAAGCTTCATTCGTCGTAGTAGTGGCGTTATCCCATCTCTAGAAACCCAAGTGGTTATTGGCGATACGATGGGGGAATTGATGTTACTGTACGGAATTGCAGATATTGCTTTCGTTGGCGGGAGCTTAGTTGAAACGGGCGGTCATAATCCACTTGAAGCTGCTGCTCATGCATTGCCTGTTTTGATGGGACCGCATACCTTTAATTTTAAAGATATTTGCGCGAAATTAACCCAAGCAGATGGGTTGATCACTGTGACGGATAGCGAATCGCTAGCTCAAGCCGTCACGAGCCTGCTATCCGATGAAGATTATCGACTGTATTATGGTCGACATGCCGCAGAAGTATTACATGAAAACCAAGGCGCATTGCAGCGTTTACTTAAATTGTTGCAGCCTTATTTACCTCCAAGAGAACAGTAATATTCAGCAAAATATTGATAACTTGAATATTACTATAATG
>NZ_JAERJY010000229.1:0-2814 GCF_018257375.1 Providencia sp. JGM181
AATTTAAACAAAACATAGTGACGAGTTTAATATCTAGCTTATTTTTATATTCAAACTATGTAAATGCAGACTCTGTTCAATTTAATCAGGATGCTTTATCTATTTCTGGCGATACAAATATTGACTTGAGTTCATTTGAAAAAAATCACTCACAGGAAGGCGCTTATTTTTCTAACGTATCAATTAACGGTAGAAGGACAAACTTTTTTGATAAAATTGACTTCTTTAATAAAGAAGGATCTATACAACCCTGCATTTCACAAAAAATAATAGACGTTATTGGCTTAAAAGAAGAGTTCATCAATAAAATACCAACATGGTCAGATGGCCAGTGCTATGATTTATCAGCACAGGACGATAATATTTCATCACTCTTTGATGATGAAAAGCAAGAACTTTCATTATCAATACCGCAAGCTTATTTCCTATACTCAGATGAAAACTGGGTGCCGCCTATGCAACGTGAAGTAGGCATTAATGCACTAGTATTTGACTATAATATAGTAGAAAACTACATAAAATATAAGAATGCTCAAGATACAAATAACTTAAGCTCATTTGGTGCTATTGGTACAAATATAGGACGTTGGAGATTCCGTAGTAACTATCAATTCCAAAAAGATTTTAATAATAGTAACAACGATAGTTTTAAATGGGTTCAAACCTATCTTTTTACTGATTTACCTGACTTATCAGCTAAGTTCTTTGTAGGAAAATATTATACAGCTAGCCAGATTTTTGATTCTGTACGCTTTAATGGCGTAAGTGTTTTCACTGACGACAATATGTTGCCATCAATTCTAAGAGGTTATGCACCAAATATAACCGGTACAGCAACCAGTAACGCGACTGTCGTTATTTCTCAGAATGGACGTATATTAAGCCAAGTAAAGGTTGCTCCAGGACCTTTTTCTATTGATAACTTGAGTTCTGCTTTATCGGGTACCTTAGACGTCAAAATTACGGAAGAAGATGGTTCTGTTAGAGAGTACCAAATATCATCAACTAACATTCCATTTTTAACTCGACCAGGTATGTTTCAATATAAATTAAATGCCGGTCGATTAGCACCAATGGGTGAAAATAATGTTGATAATGATTTTATTTCAACCGAATTTTCTTGGGGATTATTTAATAACTTATCCGTTTTTGGTGGTTTATTTTCAACATCAGATAGTGAATATATTGCTTATAATGCGGGTCTAGGTATAAACATGGAGCGCTTAGGTGCAATATCATTTGATATTACACAGTCTAAAAATCGCTTACATACTACAAATTCAAGTACAGGTGAAAGCTATAGAATCAATTATGCAAAACGATTCTCTAACTCCAGTCGACTCGATTTAACTGGATATCAGTTCTCAAATGAAGGATTCATGTCCGTTAATAATTTTATTTATACGAAAGGTAATCCATCGAACCATCATTTTCGCCAGAAAAATGTTTTTACAACATCATTTACTCAGCAAATACCTGATTTCAATGCTGATGTAAGCTTAAGTTATTCAAGAGAAAGTTATTGGAATGAACCTAAAAACAACGATACTTTAAGTGTATCGTTTAATAAAACAATTAAAAATGACTTTTTTGATAATGCGCTTTTATCATTATCAGTCAGTGAAAGTAGTTATGTGAGAGGAAGTAAATCTAAGCAGGCTTATCTTTCATTAAGTATTCCTTTTGTTGGCGAAAAGAATTCGCGATTACAATATTTTAGTTCATACAATGACCAAGATAAAAAATACAGTAATAATGTTAATTACCATACAAAAATCGATAGCAATAATTTAAGCCTGGGACTTTCGACAAGAGACTTTTTTGAAAATACAACGATAAACGCATCTGCATCTCGTGATACCCAATATGGGACAGCACAGATAACGGGTTCATTTGGTGATGATTATCGTACATTAAGCGGAACGCTAGATGGCTCATTAACGATTACAAGCCAAGGTCCTGTTTTACATAGAAGAGTCTATGACAATCAAGCAAGAATGGTGATTGATACCGATAATGCTAAAGATGTTTCAATCAATCAAAATGAGTCAATTACAAATAGATTTGGCTTAGCGGCAATTAGTAATGTGCCGACATATTACAAATCAACTCAATATGTTGATCTTAATAATATACCTGAAAATGTCAGTGTGGATGATAGCGTCATTGAATCAACTTTAACTGATGGTGCCGTCGGTTATGCAAAACTCAATACGATTATTGGCGAAAAAGCATTAATTACCATCAAGTTTCCTGATGGAAAAACACCACCGTTTGGAGCTTTAGTTTATGACTCAGCAAAAGATACCGTATTAGGTATGGTTGCTGAGAATGGTCAAGTTTATTTAACCGGAATTCAACCGAACCAAAAATTAATCGTTAAATGGAATGGTGGGCAATCATGTCAGTTAGTGACGGATAGCCAGATCATTCAAAACATCAATAATGTGATTTGTAATAAAGAATAAAATATTATGAAAAAATTTAAATTAATTATCAGTAGCTTATTACTAGTTAGTGCATATACACATGCATCAATTTCAGCAGACCGTACACGAGTCATTTATAATGAAGCCAGCAAAGGCGTTAGCATTGTTGTAGAAAATACTGACAGTAAAGACCCTTTTTTAGTTCAATCTTGGATTGAAGATGAAAATAGCCATAAAATTTCTGATCCATTAATAGCATTGCCATTATTGCAGCGTATTGAGCCCAATCAAAAGAAGCAAGTCAGGATCAGCACTACGAAAAATAATTTGAAAGCTCCAAGTGATAAAGAATCATTATTCTATTTTAATGTACTAGGAATACCGC
>NZ_JAERJY010000022.1:0-7001 GCF_018257375.1 Providencia sp. JGM181
TCTATCATCATTAACAATAATTACTTGATTCTTAAATTTGATAGATGAAAAAACAAAGGAAAAAACCAACAATTCACGAATTCCAGACATAAAAAAAGACGCTCTAAGCGTCTGATTTTTGGTGCCGAAGGCCGGACTCGAACCGGCACACCCGAAGGCGGTTGATTTTGAATCAACTGCGTCTACCAATTCCGCCACTCCGGCACGAAGTGATGTGTTTCTTGGAAAACGCTGCCATTATACTTGCCTGATGCCGACTGGCAACATTTATCTTGAACAATCAGATTGTTCGATTAAAAAAAAAGCACCTGAAAAAATCTTTCTATAAAAAGCGCAATATCCCCTGTTCTGTTCAACAACATTTGAATATCTATGCTAATTTTCCTAAGAGTATTTTCATTGTCTTAACCCTTCGGTGACTGGCGACAAAGCATAATTTTTGTTAGTTTATCCGCACTCTTATGTAAAATTATAAAGGCATATTTTATGGGCTTTGTTGGATGGATAGCCACTGGTCTGGTTATTGGCATCTTAATTGGTGTCGTCATGAAAATTTTCTCAAAGAAAAAATAAATATTGGCTGAAAAGCCTTTTATAAACAATCATATCGGCTGGCTTCAAACATGAAGAAAACGTTTCTTAAAATTTTGTCGGTATCCGCACTGTCTGCGGCATTGATGGCCTGTTCCTCAACGACAGAAAAAACCGCGCAAAGCTCACCAAGTGGCATGCTTGCAGGTAACTCCGAGTGGCAAATATTCGAAGGCGATAGAAGAACTTACGAGCGTGTCACCAAAATCGTCGATATGTATGCGAATCGAATTTATAACGAAAGTAATGCCCGAGGCATGGCGATTATCGTCATTGATAACAACCAAACTCTCGCTCGCTATTACGGTGAAACTGCGCCGGGTAATGGACAAAAACCGGGCCCTAACTCACTAATCCGCATCGCTTCTGTTAGCAAATTAATGACCAGCGAAATCTTAATTAAGCTAGAGCAGGATAAAAAATTAGCGATCACCGACCCGCTACAGCAATACAGCTACAACGGTGTTACCGTGCCTGATAACAACAGCGGGCAACCTATCCGACTGTATCATTTAGCGAGCCATACCAGTGGCTTGCCTCGTGAACAACCGGGTGGAAAATGGGGTCGCCCTGTCTTTATTTGGCCAACCCAAGAGAACCGTTGGACATGGCTGAAAACCGGTAAACTCGATTTTACACCGGGTACTGAAGCCGCTTATTCCAACCTCGCCTATGATTTACTCGCTGATGCGATGGTCAAAGCGACGGGGCAGTCATACCCGCAATTGTTCAGCAAATACGTGACATCTCCGGCGAAAATGACGGATACCACCTACACCCCAAGCAAAGGTCAGTGCGCCCGTTTAATGGAAGGCACCAAGCCAAGCCCTTGCCATAACACCCTTGCAGCAGCAGGAAGCGGTGGTGTGTATTCTACTCCGGCAGACATGCAAAAATGGATGCAGCAATTTTTATCCACGGATAATAACCTACGTAAAGCGACCGCAGCCCGCGAACAAGGTATTTTCTTCCCCCGTGAAAAGCTGTTAGATGCCAAAGGGATGGACGTGGCAGGTTATGCTGATGGACTGGGTCTTGGCTGGGTGTATATGAAGCCTAAAAACGGTATTCCGGGGATCTACCAGAAAACCGGCGGCGGCGGCGGATTTAATACCTATATGGCGATGATCCCACAGCAAAATATTGCGGTATTCGTAGTGATGACCCGTAAAGATGGTAGTAAGTTCAGTAAGTTGACCGCTGGTGTGAATGATATGGTTGCTTCATTATCATCTAACCATGCGTATGGGAAAAATTGAAAGGGTACCGCCGACGCGATTAATGCACTGGCGAGTTATACCCCTACCCTAAAACGCGGATTTGTGCGCGTACTTACCTTTATCGTGACAACTGCCTGAGCCCTTCAGGCAGTTTTTTATTCGTTGTTATTTTTGTTAGACGGCTGCTTTTTTTGATAGACGTCTGCTTTTTATGCAATATTTTAGGATGACCTTTCGCTACTCTTAGGCCTTATTACTTATGATTAGCAAAGGAACTAAGATGAAAATTATCCCGCTTTTCGCTCATAACATAGTGCGCCCCAGCTCCGTAAAATCAGGAAGGAACACTATTTCTGAATTAGTACAGCAACTCAGAAATGTATTTAATCATCAAGAACTCTTTCCACAGCCTAAAAAACCAGACTATGTCGAAATAGATCTTTCCAGACTGAAGAATGAAAAAGCGGATAATCCGAACATTGAAGCAACGGCTGAGTATAAAAAGTTACTCGCAGATACCATAAACGAAGCAAAGCAATCATTCATTCAAGCAACCAGGCAAGCAACCTGGAAAAATACTTACAAGATTGAACAAGCATACAGTGCCAATGGCGGCGCTTTCTCTTATGCACAACAGATTGCCAACAAAAGTAGAAAAAACGTGATTGGCATTCTCGGTAATTCTCAATTTTACAAGGGAGAAAAAGTGACAAAGTATGTGTTGTTTAAGCCTCAAGGAAAAATTCAATCGATATTGAGTAATTTCGGTAATTTTATCTTCAGCAAAAAATGAGTGTATTCTTGAAGTGGAGAGTTGCCATCAGCAATAAAAAAGGCTGTAAAATCATTCGATTCGACAGCCTTTTTCAATTTAAAGGGAATGGACTATTTTCGTTTAACTAACAAGAAGATACTCACGCCCAAGAACAAGACACTCGGCAGCGCTGCCGCAAGTACTGGCGGAATGGAATAGACCAAACTCCAGTTACCAAAGCCTTGGTTTAAGATGTAGAACAAGAAGCCGCCCACAATCCCTGAAATCACACGCACACCCATTGGAACCGTACGCAGAGGTCCGAAGATAAAGGAAACCGCCATTAACATCATGACTGCCGCAGAAAGTGGTGCTAGAATTTTTTGCCACATACTCAGCTGATAAACCGAAGCAACTTGCCCACTCTCTTTCAAATAGGTGATGTACTGATACAGGCCACGAATCGAAAGCGAATCCGCATTCAGAGAAACGATACCTAACTTCTCTGGCGTTAAATTGGTTTTCCAATCATAGGTTAAACGCTGTGAACCCGTAATTTTTTGCTGGCTACCCAAGATAGATTCTTGAACTTGGGATAACACCCACAGCTTTTTATCTGCATCATAAGTTCCGCGAGCGGCAAACATCACAGACTGTAATTTGCGATGGTCATCGAAGCGATAAATAGAAACATCTTGGATGGTGCTCGCATCTTTAATGCGCTGGATATAGATAAAATCATGAGCATCTTTTGCCCACATACCTGAATCCGTAACCACCAAAGAACTACCAACAATTTTCTCTGCACGGTAGTTACGCGCCCACTGCTCGCCTGCAGGTGCAATCCACTCCCCCATGACCATCGTAACGATAACCAATGGAATCGCTGTTTTCATCACAGACATCGCAATTTGCAAACGGGTAAAACCCGACGCTTGCATCACCACCAGCTCACTGCGGGAAGCTAACGCGCCTAACCCCAGCAATGCGCCCAATAATGCCGCCATTGGGAAGAAAATATCGATATCTTTGGGAACGGTTAATAAGGTGAAAACCCCTGCGCTCATCGCCGTGTAATCACCATCACCCACTTTGCGAAGCTGCTCGACAAACTTGATGATCCCTGAAAGCGAAACCAACAAAAACAGCGTCATCAAAATCGAATTGAGGATGGTTCGACCGATATACCTATCTAAAACACCAAACATCAGGCAACCCCTCTGGTCAACTTAGCACGCACTTTGCGCATTGGTACGGTATCCCATAAATTCAGTATCACTGCTAATAGCAAGTAACCGAAGTTAACCGCCCACATTGCATATTTAGGGTCGACATCCCCCTTATCTGCGCTATTACGTAATGTACTTTGTAATAAGAAGAAAATCAGGTACAGCAGCATCGCGGGGATCATACTGAGTACGCGCCCTTGACGTGGGTTGACTTCACTCAGAGGAACCACCATCAACGCCATGACCACCACAGAGAACACAATGGTTAGACGCCAGTGGAATTCAGCATTGACCTCAGGATTGCTCTCATTCCACAGCTGCATCATGGTTTTTTGTTCCACTTTATCCGTACTGACATCCGTGGCTTTATGGTCAACAACGGCTTGGTAATTTACGAAGTCAGTGATGCGGAAATCTCTCAGCATTGCCGTGCCTTCGTAGCGAGTACCTTGGTCTAGCACCACCATCTGGCGACCATATTCGTCTTCTTTCATATAACCGCTATCCGCGACCACAACGGAAGGACGCTGCTCATTGGCTGTACGCAACTGAGCTAAGAAAACATTTTTAAAATCATTGCCTTTGACTTCGCCGATGTACAACACAAAGTTGCCATCTTTAGTGGTTTTAAACTGCCCTTCCACCATCGCCGCTAAACCGGGGTTGGCTTTTGCATCCGCCAAAACTTGTTCTTGATACTGAGATGACCAAGGCAACATCCAAGTAATATTGGCAACAGCAACTAAGGCGGTTAATGCAGCAAGTACCAGTGCCGCTTTCACAAGCACACTTTTACCTAGGCCGCAGGCATGCATCACAGTAATTTCGCTT
Source organism: Providencia sp. JGM181 (assembly GCF_018257375.1). Taxonomy (NCBI): domain Bacteria; kingdom Pseudomonadati; phylum Pseudomonadota; class Gammaproteobacteria; order Enterobacterales; family Morganellaceae; genus Providencia; species Providencia sp. JGM181. Next base: position 4,626 of record NZ_JAERJY010000022.1, read on the forward strand.
TCTGTGTACAATTTGCTGTAAGTCATCAATAGCCCAAGGAATAGGCTCAAAGGTAAGATAAGTTGCGCCATCTCCGGCACACCCAATCCTAATAACGGAAGAACTAAATTCGAAGGAATATTCCCCTGAACAGCGGCACCTAAGATGTCGATGGACTTTTGACTAAAAAAGATAAGCAGCAGGACAAAAAGTATCGCCAGCTGGCTTTTCAGGGTTTCCCGAACCAAATATCGAATAATGATCACGCTTATTACGCCTGTGAAAACTTGTCTTTTGGGATGAAAATGGCTAAGTTCGTTCTATGACAGCCATTTACTAAAATATACTCTGGTTTATTGTTTGGCTAGAATGATATAAAAGCATTATCTATACTAAGTGCTATATCGGAATATGCTTAATATAAGCGAAACTAGGTATTTGCTCAATTTAACACAAAGAGTTCATTCTCTATAAGCCAGATCATGCGAAAGGCTAATTTTAACTGGAGCATCGACCTTTGTCTTTAAGATTCAGGAGAACGCATGGAGTTTAGTGTAAAAAGTGGTAGCCCGGAAAAACAACGTAGTGCTTGTATCGTTGTCGGAGTCTTTGAACCACGCCGTCTGTCCCCTATCGCTGAACAGCTGGACAAAATTAGTGACGGATATATCAGCGCCCTGCTGCGCCGCGGTGAGCTTGAAGGTAAAGTAGGTCAATCCTTGCTGCTGCATCATGTGCCTAACGTTCTATCTGAGCGTATTTTACTGATCGGTTGCGGTAAAGAACGTGAACTCGATGAGCGTCAATTCAAACAAATCATTCAGAAGACTATTAGTACTCTGAATGAAACTGGCTCAATGGAAGCCGTTTGTTTCTTGACTGAGTTACATGTAAAAGGTCGCAATAACTACTGGAAAGTTCGCCAAGCCGTTGAGACAGCGAAAGAATCCCTGTATGTCTTCGACCAGCTGAAAAGCAACAAAACTGAACACCGCCGTCCACTGCGTAAACTGGTCTTCAATGTACCAACGCGCCGTGAACTGACCAGCGGTGAACGTGCTATCGCCCACGGTTTAGCTATCGCCTCTGGCGTTAAAGCGGCTAAAGATTTGGGTAACATGCCACCAAATATCTGTAACGCTGGCTATTTAGCGTCACAAGCTCGCCAACTGGCAGACATTTCTGACAGCAAACTGACTACTCGCGTGATCGGCGAAGAGCAAATGAAAGAGCTGGGCATGAACGCGTACTTAGCAGTGGGTCAAGGTTCTCAGAACGAATCTCTGATGTCCATCATGGAGTACAAAGGCAACCCAGATCCAGAGTGCAAACCAATTGTACTGGTCGGTAAAGGTTTAACCTTCGACTCAGGCGGTATTTCTATCAAGCCAGCTGATGGCATGGATGAGATGAAATACGACATGTGCGGTGCCGCGACCGTTTACGGCGTCATGCGCTTTATCACTGATCTACAACTGCCAATTAACGTCGTCGGTGTACTGGCTGGCTGTGAAAACATGCCGGGTGGACACGCATATCGTCCAGGTGACGTCCTAACCACGATGTCTGGTCAAACTGTTGAAGTGTTAAACACGGATGCGGAAGGTCGTTTAGTCCTGTGTGATACCCTGACTTACGTTGAGCGTTTCGATCCAGAACTGGTTATCGATATCGCCACATTAACAGGCGCATGTGTAATTGCCTTAGGTAGCCACTACACTGGTTTAATGTCCAACCACAACCCACTAGCTCACGAGCTGTTAAATGCTTCAGAGCAAGCTGGTGACCGTGCTTGGCGTTTACCGTTAGCTGACGAATACTATGAGCAAATCAGCTCTAATTTTGCTGATTTAGCGAACACGGGTGGTCGTCCGGGTGGTGCTATTACCGCAGGCTGCTTCTTAGCACGCTTTACGGGCAAATATAACTGGGCGCACTTGGATATCGCAGGTACTGCATGGCGTTCAGGCAAAGCTAAAGGAGCAACCGGTCGTCCGGTTTCTATGTTAGCTCAGTTCTTACTGAACCGCGCTGGCTTAAATGGTGACGAGTAATTTCGATTACGATTAAAAATCGCCATTGATTAAGTTGTTATTATAATATCCCGATGAGCAGGCTCTGCGATTCGGGATATTGTTTTTTCAATAGGTATCAGCAAGTTATACGCCTCAGAACACACGTCCATTAAGCCATTTTGAGGCTGCTATAAAAAAGTATATAATTCAACACAGATTTAATCTTGCTGCGACCTTGGGAGCATACATAAGTATGTGACCGAAGCGAAAGAACGCAGCCAACACCCCTACAAATTGAAGTATGACAGTTTACGGTTATACCCTAGATAATTCAGTTTGTAGGTAGGCGGCAAGTGATTGAGACCTTGGGAGCATACATAAG
>NZ_JAERJY010000022.1:7009-32129 GCF_018257375.1 Providencia sp. JGM181
GACAGTTTACGGTTATACCCTAGATAATTCAGTTTGTAGGTAGGCGGCAAGTGATTGAGACCTTGGGAGCATACATAAGTATGTGACCGAGGCGAGAGAACGTAGCCAACACCCCTACAAATTGAAGTATGACGGGTACAGACGGGTATATGAAAAAAGGTACATTCTACCAACTCCAACAGCCCTCCCCACAAGCGGAATACGAAGCCCACGAATGGCTCGCTTGTGAACTTGCTGCACAAGCGTGGCGCAACGGAAAACGCATTCTGATTGCCTGCGAGGATCAGCTGCAAGCGGAAAAAATGGATGAGGCGCTTTGGCAACGGGATCCTCACCAGTTTGTACCTCACAATTTGGCGGGGGAAGGTCCTCGTTATGGTTCGCCAATCGAAATTTGCTGGCCAAATAAACGCGGCAATACACCTCGCGATATCCTGATTAATTTACAAAGCCAATTCGCAGATTTTGCAACGGCTTTCCATGAAGTGATAGACTTCGTGCCTATCGATGAAACTTTAAAACAGTTGGCGCGTGACCGGTATAAAATTTACCGGAGCGTCGGCTTCAATTTGACCATGGCGACGCCGCCAACTTACTGAACACAAAGATAAAAATGGAAAAGAAACCAGACAACGCAATGATCGAGCCATCCCTCGACAAAACTTATAACCCAGCGGAAATCGAACAGTCCCTGTATACCCACTGGGAAAAAAGCGGTTACTTCCGTCCGAACGGTGATACCTCAAAAGACAGTTTCTGCGTCGTGATCCCACCGCCGAACGTTACGGGTAGCCTGCATATGGGTCACGCCTTCCAACAAACCATTATGGATACCATGATCCGTTATCAGCGTATGCAAGGGAAAAATACCCTATGGCAGACGGGTACTGACCACGCGGGTATCGCAACTCAAATGGTGGTTGAGCGTAAAATTGCGGCTGAAGAAGGTAAAAACCGCCATGACTACGGTCGTGATGCGTTCATCGACAAAATCTGGGAATGGAAAGCAGAATCTGGCGGCACTATCTCTCAACAAATGCGCCGTTTAGGCGACTCCGTTGACTGGGATCGCGAACGCTTCACCATGGACGAAGGCTTATCTAAAGCCGTTAAAGAAGCTTTCGTTCGTATGTACAAAGAAAACTTAATCTATCGCGGTAAGCGTCTGGTTAACTGGGATCCGAAACTGCACACCGCAATTTCTGACCTGGAAGTTGAAAACCGCGAAGTTAAAGGTTCTATGTGGCACCTGCGTTATCCGCTGGCTGACGGCGCGAAAACCGCTGAAGGGAAAGACTATTTAGTGGTTGCAACCACGCGTCCAGAAACCATGCTGGGTGATACCGGTGTGGCTGTTAACCCTGAAGATCCACGTTATAAAGATTTAATTGGCAAAGAAATTATTCTGCCAATCGTCAATCGCCGTATTCCAATCGTGGGTGACGAACACGCCGATATGGAAAAAGGCACCGGCTGCGTGAAAATCACTCCAGCCCATGACTTCAACGACTACGAAGTCGGTAAACGTCACCAACTGACCATGATCAACATGATGGACTTAGATGGTAACGTTCGTCATGAAGCGGAAGTGTTCGACACTAACGGCAACCCATGCACCGATTACAGCAGCGAAATTCCAGAAGCCTACCGTGGCATGGAGCGTTTCGCAGCTCGTAAAGCTATCGTCGCTGAATTTGAACAATTAGGTTTACTGGTCGAAGTCAAACCTCACGATTTAACCGTACCTTACGGCGACCGTGGTGGCGTGGTTATCGAGCCAATGCTGACTGACCAATGGTACGTGCGTACCGCGCCTTTAGCAAAAGACGCTATCAAAGCCGTTGAAGATGGTCGTATCCAATTCGTTCCGCGCCAATACGAAAACATGTATTTCTCTTGGATGCGTGATATCCAAGACTGGTGTATTTCTCGTCAATTATGGTGGGGTCACCGTATTCCAGCTTGGTATGACGACAAAGGCAATGTTTACGTGGGTCGTGATGAAGATGAAGTTCGCCGCGAAAACAACTTAGGTGCCGATGTGGCACTGCGTCAAGATGATGACGTATTAGATACATGGTTCTCTTCCGGTCTGTGGACATTCTCAACTTTAGGCTGGCCAGAAAATACCGATGCGCTGAAAACTTTCCATCCAACGGATGTATTAGTCAGCGGCTTCGATATTATTTTCTTCTGGATTGCCCGTATGATCATGATGACCATGCATTTCATCAAAGATGAAAATGGCGAGCCACAAGTTCCATTTAAAACCGTGTATATGACAGGTCTGATCCGCGATGAAGAAGGTCAGAAAATGTCTAAATCCAAAGGGAACGTTATCGACCCGCTGGATATGATCGACGGTATTTCATTAGAAGCTTTACTGGAAAAACGTACTGGCAACATGATGCAGCCACAACTGGCTGAGAAAATTGCTAAACGTACTCGTAAAGAGTATCCAGACGGTATTGAAGCACACGGTACTGATGCCCTACGCTTTACTTTAGCGGCGCTGGCATCAACGGGTCGCGATATCAACTGGGATATGAAACGTCTGTCCGGTTACCGTAACTTCTGTAATAAATTATGGAATGCGAGCCGCTTTGTGCTGATGAATACCGAAGGTCAAGATTGCGGTCAAAACGGCGGCGAAATGAGCTTCTCATTGGCTGATCGCTGGATCATGGCGCAGTTCAACCAAACCGTGAAAGCGTACCGTGAAGCGTTAGATACTCATCGTTACGATATCGCAGCGGGTATTCTGTATGATTTCACATGGAATGAATTCTGTGACTGGTACTTAGAGCTGTCTAAACCTGCGGTTCATAAAGGTAATGAAGCCCAAGTTCGTGCGGCACGCTTCACCCTGATTGAAGTACTGGAAGGCTTACTGCGTCTGGCTCACCCAATCATTCCATTTATCACCGAAACCATCTGGCAGCGCGTGAAAGTGGTGAAAGGTATTGAAGCTGACACCATCATGCTGCAAGCATTCCCAGAGTTCGATGCGGCGAAAGTAGATGAGCTGGCTCTGAGCGATTTAGAGTGGATTAAAGAAACCATCGTAGCTGTACGTAATATTCGTGCAGAAATGAATATCGCTCCGGGTAAACCATTGGATGTCATGCTGCGTAGCAACTCTGCGGATGTTGCTCGCCGTGTCACTGAGAACGAAAACTTCCTTCGTTCAATGGCACGCTTAGCAAGCATTCGCGTGCTGGCTGAAGGCGAAGAAGCCCCAGTTTCTGTGACTAAATTAGTGGCAGGCGCTGAAGTGCTGATCCCAATGGCAGGTCTGGTTGATAAAGACGCTGAGCTGGCTCGTTTAGATAAAGAGCTGGAAAAAGTGGTGAAAGAAATTGATACCATCGAAAGCAAGCTGGCAAACGAAGGCTTTGTGAGCCGTGCTCCTGCTGCCGTGGTTGAGAAAGAGCGTGCGCGTTTAGCGGAAAATATCGAAGCGAAAGCGAAGATTGAAGCGCAAAAAGTGACCATCGCCTCTTTATAATCATTAAGCTTTAAATCTCTAGCCCTGACTCGTCGCCGATGAGTTAGGGCTTTTTTGTATTCCGAGTATTGAAAAGCCTAGGAAGATACTCAATATCATAAATATTGCACCAGTAAATAGTGCAATTAAAAATATAAATAATACAAATAGAAAGAGATATTCTCATGACAACAAACACAACCTCAACTGTTCAAGTTCGTTTAATTCAACCTCAAGATAACCCAGGGATCGCCGCTGTTATTCGTGAAGTTTCCGCTGAACATGGCCTCACCGCCGATAAAGGTTTTGCGGTCGCGGATCCTATTTTAGATACGTTGTATGAAGTGTATAGCAAGCCACGTAGCGCGTACTGGGTGGTGGAAATGGACGGTAAAGTGGTTGGCGGTGGCGGCATTTCACAAGTCGCCGGTGGAGATGAACACACCGCTGAATTACAGAAAATGTATCTCTCTTCTGTACTGCGCGGAAAAGGTTTAGCCAAGCAAATCGTCTTAATGTCTTTGGAATTTGCTAAGCAGCAAGGCTATACCCGCTGTTACTTGGAAACCACCAAAGAGTTACAAGCTGCCATTAAATTGTATGAAAAACTGGGCTTCGATTTTATCGACGAACCATTAGGCAATACGGGCCATAGTGACTGCGAAATTCGTATGCTAAAAGCGCTATAGCCCCGCTACCCAATAAAAGGATACCGTAGCCAATGATCTCACAGTATGAAGACGCCCTTTATGAAGATCCCAAGCTCGCTCGCTTCTATGATTTAGATAACAGCTTGCAGCGGGCAGACTACGCGGCATACCTTCAGCTAGCCTCTTCAGCATCTCATATTTTGGATTTAGGCTGCGGTACTGGCACGTTACTCACCGCCATTGCGGAGCAATATCCACACACCACGTTGGTCGGTGTCGATCCCGCGCAAGCGATGTTGGATATTGCTCAACAAAAAACCAATCACGTTCGTTGGGTGAACAGCACGGCTGAGGCGCTCTGTCTGGACATAAAATTTGATTTGATCATTTTATCTGGTCACGCCTTTCAGGTTTTTTTGACTCAAGAACAGCGCATTGCCGCATTGCAAACCATGCAGCGACATCTCACCGCTGATGGCACGATTGTATTTGATAGCCGCAATCCCACGGTTGAAGAGTGGCGAGAGTGGACGCCTGAATTATCTCGTGAATCACTCTCGACCCAAGAATTTGGCGAAGTCATTCTTTGGAACGATGTTGCCGAACAGAACGGCATTGTTCGCTATCAAACGTTCTACCAGCAAGGTGAGAATGGCTCCATATACCGAGCCGAATCGGATATTGCTTTTCCGACACTTAGCGACATTACTCAGGCCCTTGAATCTTGCGATTTAAAGATTCGTCATCTCTATGGAGACTGGCAACTCAATGCTTTTCAAGAGAACTCCCCTGAGATGATATTTACGCTTGAGCACACAGACCCTTTATTGGTGAAATCATGATGATGAACTCAATGATCAATAACGAGCCGCTCGTCATTGAACCTTTAGAGGAAGCAAACATTGATAGTGCTAACACGCTATTTTATGAAGCCTTTTCTTCTAAATTTAAAACCATTCACGATATGCCAGAAGCCCTGCGTCAGGGGGTGTTATCTCTATTTTGGCAACGCGGTCTGAGTGACCCCTATGATAGACACTTTCAGGTTAAATTAAATGGCAAGCTAGTCGCCGTTTATGGCATGACTTATGGCGTAAAACGCATTCAAGAACAAGCACCTACCCCCGCACCATTAATACAGATTCTGCGTAAAGCAGGTTTTTTCCGCTTTATGAAAATTTGGCGCATTTTCCAGTTATTTGTACACAAACCAAGAGCAGACACAGCCTATCTTTCTTACTTATGTGTCGATAATAAGTTGCGAGGTATGGGAATTGGTAATCGCGTGTTAGATCACATTGAAACCCAAGCAGCCGCAGATCCCAAGCTCACCCGAGTTTCTTTGTATGTATCTGATTTGAATACCAAGGCAAGGGAACTTTATTTGCGCCGTGGCTATATCGATGAAAAGTATGAAACCTCTCGCACGACATTACGCTATATGGATATTTACGGCTGGCACTATATGGTGAAAGAGTTAGCATCTTGATATAAAAACAAAAAAGCACTGACGATATTCTCAATCAGTGCTTTCTTATCTTTCAATTCAGCGATATTACCCGCTATTGAAATTTGAAAAATCAATTAGTGAACGCGATTTTCGGACTCATCGTCCCCTTCGTCGTCACCGTCTTCATCATCATATTCTGCGTCTGGATCTTCAAAATAGGTGCCCCAACCATCGTAGTTCACACCGATTTTTTCTGCTAATTTCATTAACTGCTCAACTTGCGCGTCGATCAATTCTGCATTTAACGCACTTTCGCTGATCACATCGCAACACATCAAGGTTTCACCGGTTTCAATTTCCAGTTCTTCCGCATCAGTCACTTCATAACCCAGTTTGAATGCTTCAACAGCCGCTTTTTCTAACAATTCAAAATTGTCCGCAGAGAAGTGATGCTCAATCGCGTACAGCGCATCAGGATCACTTCCATCTTCCAGTAACTCTTCAATGATCAGGCGAGTTTCTTCGTACTGCGCATCAAATTCAGCTTTATCTACCATCTCCACACCCCTTGTTCCGTGGTATTAGTCTCCGGCTCATTCTCCCATAGGGTCGAAGGTGAAACCATACCTAATAAAATAATTTCTTTTGCATGAGGGGTTGATTTTGAATTTTTATGAATATAAATTGAATATTAATTCAATTATAAAAGGCTGTGATTTATGAACTCCCTACATGGAAAGCATTTTTTAAGACTATTGGATTTTACCTCTAACGATATTCATGCATTATTAAAACTCTCCGCTTGGCTAAAATCTGCCAAAAAATCTGGCACTGAGCCACCTTTATTATCGGGTAAGAATTTTGCGCTGATCTTCGAGAAAGATTCAACACGGACGCGCTGTGCATTTGAAGTGGGTGCTTTCGATCAAGGGGCGAGAGTCACCTATCTTGGACCATCAGGCAGCCAGATTGGGCACAAAGAGACCATGAAAGATACCGCCAGAGTGCTGGGGCGGATGTACGATGGTGTGCAATATCGGGGCTACGCGCAAAGCACCGTCGAGACATTAGCGCAGCATGCGGGAGTGCCTGTCTGGAATGGATTAACTAACGAATTCCATCCCACACAGTTATTAGCCGATTTGCTCACCATTCAAGAACATAAACCCAATACCCCGCTTTCTGACATCAAATTCGCCTACCTCGGGGATGCGCGGAACAATATGGGAAATTCCATGTTAGAAGCTGCTGCGTTAACGGGCATGGAGCTACGTTTAGTGGCACCGAAAAGCTGCTGGCCAGAGGCTGAATTAGTTGCAGAGTGCCAGAAAATCGCTAAAACCACCGGCGGAAAAATTATTCTGACTGAAAACGTGGCTGAAGGCGTTAAAGACGCTGATTTTCTGTATACCGATGTCTGGGTTTCGATGGGAGAACCGAAGGAAGTGTGGGCTCAGCGCATTGCCTTAATGAAACCGTACCAAGTGAATATGGACGTGGTCAAACTAACTGGCAACCCAGAGGTGAAATTCTTACACTGCCTGCCAGCATTTCATAATGAAGACACCACATTAGGCGCTCAGCTTGCCAAAGAGTTTAATATTTATGGCGGGCTGGAAGTGACGGAAGAGGTGTTTGAATCCCCTTACAGTATCGTTTTCGACCAAGCGGAAAACCGCCTACACACTATTAAAGCGGTGATGGTAGCGACAATTGCGCCTGAATTACCGATAAATATATTCTAAATCTACCGACCAAGTAGGCCCCCCTACTTGGTCAGTTTGAATGGAGACTTAAGTCTCGCTACGGTCTTTCACCGTTTGCCAATCTCGCGTTGATTTCGTCAATCACACGAGGAAGATCCGATAGCGTATCAATCACATAATGGGCGCCCGCCGCATACAGTTTGTCCGCCGCTTGCTGGCGTAATGGGGAAATTTCTTCTTGGCTCATGCCTTGATATTCCTCCCACGTTTTACCAAATTCATTACCCGAAATAGCGAGCCCAATACTCCACATTCCCGCATTACGTCCCTCTTCAATACCCGGCACTGCATCATCCACTTTCACACAATGGGAGACAAAATTAACTGCCAATTCAATTACATTTTGCAACGCCATCCACGGCCCCGGACGTCCGCCAGCCGCTAGGTCATCACTGGCAATCCAATAATCGGGCTGATAACCCAACTTCGCGGCTGCTGGAACCAACTTTTCCATCACCGCCCTTGGGTAACCTGAACAAGAACCAATTTTGATCCCTTGCCCACGCAGCGTTGCAATCGTGCTGACAACTCCGTCGATTGGTGCTGCAAAATCGACAACTTTGGCAATCTGTAACGGCATAAACGTTTGGTAGATAGCATTGATATCTTCGCTGGTCATTGAGCGTCCAAACTTTGCCTGCCACATGGCATCAATCTCTGGTAATTTTCCTAACGCTTCAATATGTTGCCATTTTCCTAATCCCATCGGGATACGAGCTTGCGCCAGTGTAATATCCATATCAAACGCGACTTTAAATGCTTCGATAAAAATTTGCGTCGGTGCAAAAGAGCCAAAATCCACCGTCGTTCCTGCCCAATCCAAAATAACAGCTTCAATACGGTTCATGATTAATCCTTATTTTTCCAATACATCGCATTCTTAATTGCCACCAATAGCGCATCAATATTGTGCAGATACACTTCCCCAATATTGCCAATACGGAAACAATCGCTCTTTGAGACTTTCCCCGGATAGATCACAAATCCTTGGGCTTTGAGCTGCTGATAAAATTGGTTAAATTGATAATCGTCGGCATCTGGCGAATAAAATGCCGTGATAATCGGCGATTGTTGGCTATCGTCTAATAATGTGCGGAATCCTAACTGGCGCATACCTTCCACCAGCTTGCGCTGATTTTGCTGATAACGCTGGAAACGGGCGCTCACGCCACCTTCTTGGGCTAACTCTTTCAGCGCTTGAGCAAAAGCCAGTACTGTGTGAGTTGGGGAAGTAAAGCGCCATTTCCCGTGATATTGTTCCATACAGCGCCATTGTGCATACAGATCAAGGGACAACGAACGCGAGCGACCCGCACATTTTTCCAGTTCGCTGGTACGAGCTATCACAAACCCAAACCCCGGTACCCCTTGGATGCATTTGTTGGCCGAGCTGATCAGAAAATCAATATTCAGTGCCCCCACATCCAGTGGGATCCCCCCGAAACTGCTCATCGCATCCACGATATAGCGTTTTTGATAGCGCTTGGCTAATACCGCCACTTGCTCTATCGGGTTCAAAATTCCGGTGGTGGTTTCACAGTGCACCATCGCAATATGGCTGATTTGGCTATCTTGCTGTAGAAGCTGCTCAATCACTGCCACATCGGGCTTAGCCACTTCACCGCAATCATAAACATGGTGTGAAATGCCCATTAACTGCGCCATTTCTGCCATTCGCGCCCCATAAGCGCCATTGCTGATAATCAGGATTTTATCTTGCGGCGCAAGTACTGAACCCAACACCGCTTCCACGGCGTAGCTCCCACTCCCTTGGAGTAATACGCTGGTATACCCCGTTTGGATTGTCGCTAATTCAACTAGCTGTTGGCGAATACGTTGCACTACCTCTAAGTTGTAATCATCGTCCCATGTGCAGCTATCAAACAGCATTGCCTCTTTCACGGTTTGCGACGTGGTCAAAGGTCCCGGTGTTAACAGCAGATATTGATTCATTGTCATTTAAATTCACCATTGGTCTATACCAGATTGATATTATAATGACGGCAGATGAACAAGAAGGTCAAAGGAAAAGACGCCCTGCAACAAAAAATTCATATTGGCGTGTATAATGGATAAAAAATTTTGCGACGAAAAACGGATACATTATCGATGGATGAACAGCCACAGTACCTTCTTATCAAAGCTCAATTACAAGCAAGAATTCAGAGCGGCGCACTGAAAAGTGGCGATAAACTGCCCTCTGAGCGCGAACTGTGTGCCATCTTCAATACCACTCGCGTCACTATTCGAGAAAGCTTGGCACAGCTAGAATCTAGCGGTGCAATTTACCGTTCTGAGCGCCGAGGCTGGTTTGTGACTCCCGAGCGTTTATGGCTCGACCCAACGCAAAATACCAACTTCCATAAACTGTGTTTAGAACAAGGCCGCCAGCCCAAAACTAAGCTGTTAGAAGGGAAAGTTGTCACCGTGCCTGTCGAAGCCATGACGCCACTGCAATTGCAGCCTTTCGAACAAATCTACCTACTCACTCGCCTGCGTTATGCAGACGACCGCGCCGTTTGCTACAGCGAAAACCACTGTCTTCCCGCTCGCGTACCTGAGCTATTAAGCCATGATTTGAATGGCAGCCTCACCGAAGTGTATGAGCAGCACTACGGGTTGATTTATACCAGTATGCATTTATCGTTTTATCCCACCGCTATGCCACCGCAGGCGGCCAGTGCATTAGGGGTTGCAGTTGGTCGCCCAGCCCTGCTATTGCAACGTTTAAACTACGATCAGCATGGGCGAATTCTGGATTATGATGTGGAATATTGGCGTCATGATAGTCTACGCATCGAGGTCGATACCCTCTAACTTTCACTTCAAAATAAATTTTTGCTTTCTCGGTAGATTTCATTTTTCTGTCACATAAACCCGTTAGCGTAAAAACACTGGTATATACCAGATAACTTTAACGACTAACTGGAGATCTGGAGATGAAACGTAAAATGAAGCCTACCCCTCTTGCCGCATTGCTCCTTGCAACCCTAGGTTCGACCTCAGTTTTGGCAGCCCCTGTCGTCACGGTTTACTCCGCAGATGGTCTTCATGATGGCAATAACAGCTGGTATCAAGCTCAGTTTGATGCCTTTACTCAGCAAACAGGGATTAAAGTGCAGTACGTCGAAGGCGGCTCCGGTGCCATCGTTGAGCGTTTAGCCAAAGAACGCACTAACCCACAAGCGGATGTGCTCGTCACCGTTCCTCCGTTTATCCAACGTGCCGCTAAAACCGAATTACTGGCAAAATTCACCCCGGATTCTGCGGTAAGTATTCCTAATTCAACGGAGTACTACACCCCCATCGTGAATAACTATCTGACCTTTATCTATAACGACAAACTGCTCAAAGCTCCACCAGCAACGTGGAATGAACTCCTCGACGCCCGTTTTAAAAATAAACTGCAATATTCCACACCAGGACAAGCGGGAGATGGTACCGCCGTCATGCTGCAAGTGTTCCATAGCTTCGGTGGCAAAAAAGCCGGTTTTGATTACCTCGGTAAATTACAAGCCAACAACGTCGGTCCATCCGCCTCAACAGGGAAATTAACCGCGTTAGTGAACAAAGGCGAGCTGTACGTCGCAAACGGCGATCTACAAATGAACCTTTCTCAAATGGAACGAAATCCGAACGTGAAAATCTTTTGGCCAGCCGATGAAAAAGGCGAACGCAGCGCACTGGTTCTGCCTTATGTGGTTGGCTTAGTCAATAACGGTCCTGAAACTGAAAATGGCAAAAAGTTGATTAACTTTCTGTTAGACAAACAAGCCCAAAGCCACGTTAGCGAACTGTCATGGGGAATGCCGGTACGCTCAGATTTGACGCCAAACGATCCACAATTCCATAAAGCCACTGAAACCCTCAAAGGCGTCAAAACGTGGCAACCGAATTGGGACGATGTTGAAGTGTCTCTTTCGAACGATATTACCCGTTGGCACAAAGTGACTGAAAGCGAGTAAGTGAGTTATGTTGATGAAAAGAAAGATAGAAACACCAAGCCAGCGCACTGACCATTCAGGTATTGTGCTGGAATCTCTGCGGGTTTCTTACCATAACAATGTGGTACTCAAACCGTTATCTCTGACCATCGAACCTGGCGAAATACTAGTGTTGATTGGCCCTTCAGGCTCCGGTAAAACCACCGTGTTACGGTCAATTGCAGGCTTTGCACAACCGGATAGTGGACGCATTTTAATGGGTGATACGGACATCACCCACCTTCCCCCGTATCAACGGGGGCTGGGCATGGTAGTACAAAACTATGCCCTCTTCCCCCATATGAAAGTGGAAGATAATGTTGCTTTTGGCTTACGCGCCCAAAAACAGCCTAAAGCGCTGATCAAAGAGCGCGTGGCTGAGGCATTAAACATTGTCGGTATGAGCGACTATGCCTCCCGCTACCCGCATCAGTTATCCGGTGGACAGCAGCAGCGTGTTGCCATCGCCCGCGCTATAGCTGTTCGCCCACGAGTACTTTTACTCGATGAGCCGCTATCTGCCCTCGATGCGCAAATTCGCCATAATATGGTGGAAGAGATTGCAAGACTGCACCGCGAATTACCTGAGCTGACCATTTTGTACGTCACCCATGACCAAACTGAAGCGCTCGCGTTAGGGGATAAAATTGGCATCATGAAAGATGGCTATTTGGTGGCACACGGGGAGAAAAATGCCCTGTACCATCGCCCACCTAACCGCTTTGCCGCCGAGTTTTTAGGCCGTGCCAATATTTTGTCGGCAACTGCCTTGGGCTTTTCTTCCGTACCTGCCCAAGTCAGTGTGAGCTGTGGCGGAACGCTAATTGAAGCGCAAACCCAAGGAATGCAGCACAATAGCCACAAATTAATCTGTATTCGCCCGCAACATATTAGCCTCACCCCACGAGCAGATACCTCAAACCAGTTACATGCCACCTTACAATCCATCCGCTGGCAGGGGGACATTACCCATTTATTGTGTGATGTTGCGGGAGAAAAGGTGACGGTCGCTGTTACCCATTTATCCCCGTTACCGCAAGCCGGAGATAAACTCACACTGTGGTTTTCTCCCTCCGATACTGTGTTGATTGAGGAATAATATGTCGGCTATCAACCTGTCTAAGCCATCATCCATAAACCTAAAACCGTTTTATTGGATAGTGCCACCGCTGCTCGTTCTAGCGACGTTATTTTTCTACCCGCTGATGCTGATTGGCGAGCAAGCCATTCAAAGCCCCACTGGCGGCATAAGCTTAGAAACGTTCTGGCAAGTGATTGAATCTCGTCGGTTTATTAGCGGGCTATTTAATACGCTACAAATTGCCTTTTTTGCCACTCTCGGTTGCTTGGTGCTTGGCTCGGTTCTATCCCTGATTTTGGTATTTATTCCTTTTCCTAGAAGCCGTTTTATTACCCAAGTCATTGATACCTTTATCGCACTCCCGACTTTTTTGATCACTCTCGCGTTTACCTTTATTTATGGTTCGGCGGGGTTACTTAATGGCACATTAATGGCGCTGTTTGATTTTGAACTGCCCCCCGTGGACTTTTTGTACTCGATTAATGGCGTGATCTTGGCGGAGATCACCGTCTTTACTCCGCTCGTGATGCGCCCTCTTATGGCGGCATTGCGCCAAATCGATAAGAGCCAGTTAGAAGCCGCCAGCATTTTAGGGGCACACCCTGCCCGCGTTATCAGCCAAGTGATTTTCCCTGCGGCGCTTCCTGCATTACTCGCCGGTGGCAGCTTGTGCCTACTACTGACCACCAACGAATTTGGCATCGTGCTGTTTATCGGGGCAAAAGGGGTAAATACCTTGCCGATGATGGTCTACAGCAAAGCGATTCTAGAATCTGATTACAGTGTCGCGTGCATGATAGCGCTAATTAATATTCTGCTGTCTGTGGGGCTATTTAGCCTGTATCGCATGGCAACAACCCGTTTCGGAGTGAAAAAATAACCATGTTAATTTGGTCTAAAACTGGGCGAGCCATTTCAACCGCCATCGCCATCACGCTGTTTTCTTGTTTGTTCTTGCTGCCATTAGTGATGATTTTAATGTCCAGCTTTAGCCGACAATGGAACGGTATTTTGCCCTCCGGCTTTACCTTCGAACATTTTGTGAATGCGTTTCAAGGACCTGCATGGGAAGCAATTCTATCCAGCCTGATTATTGGCTTTTGCGCCAGTTTGTTTGCCCTATTTTGCGGTCTGTGGGCAGCCCTAGCCTTACGTCGCCATAGCGCCAGAGTACAAAAATATCTGGGTATCGCGTTCTATTTACCGAGTGCTATTCCATCGGTTTCAATTGGATTGGGGATCTTAGTGGCATTTAGCCAAGGTTATTTGCAGATGAACGGCACCTTCTGGATTGTTTTTTCCGCCCATTTTGTTTTGATTTCAGCGTTCACCTTCAGCAATGTCTCTACAGGATTAACCCGCATTTCCGCGGATATTGAGAATGTGGCATTCAGTTTAGGCGCTTCCCCGTGGTATCGCCTGTGCCATGTCACCCTACCGCTGTTGATGCCGTGGATGATTTCCGCTGTCGCCTTGAGTCTGTCTTTGTCCCTCGGCGAGTTGGGCGCCACAATGATGCTGTATCCCCCTGGCTGGGCAACGTTGCCAGTGTCAATTTTCAGCCTTACTGACCGCGGAAATATCGCCGACGGCTCCGCACTGACCATCGTCCTAGTCGCGATCACTCTGTTGTTGATGATGAAGTTAGAGAGAGTGGCAAAGAGATTGGGGCAGAGATAAGTAGCGAAAAGATAATATAAAAACAAAGCCCTAAATGGGCTTTATAAACGTAATGGCTATATCCAATAAATTAAACACTAATTTAATAATTATGGCTGCAACCAATCTTCTAGTTTCAATCCCAAAACTCGAGAAAACTCTCGGGTATTGTTAGTTACCAATATAGAGTTAGTTGCTAATGCATGACCGGCTATTGCAGTGTCATTATTTCCAATAGGCGTTCCTGCTTCGGTTAATGCTTTCTTAATTGCAGTTGTTGCATCAATCGCATCTTTATCCCAAGCGAGAATCCCATCAAGACGCTCACAAAATGCGTCGACTAAAAAATTATGCTTAGGCGAGGCTTTCTTACCTATCGCACCAAAGCGCATTTCTGAGTAAGTAATCGCAGAAATAACAATAGAATGTCGATGCATAACACAATCTTGCAGTTTCTGTAGTAGATACATGGGTTGCTCTCTCATAATGAAAGAGCAAATATTGGTATCAAGCATGTAGAGTTTTGTCACAAAACTATCCTTCCATCTTCAATCACGTCTTCACGTTCAAGTAAGAAATCTTTGTCTGCTTTATCTTCATCTCTTAGTGATAGCCAATTAGGTTTAACTGGACGAAGAATAATACGATTCCCTTCACGACTAATCTCTAATTCATTTACACCTTCAAAATCAATATCTTTAGGTAAACGAACTGCGCGATTATTACCATTTTTAAATACAGCAACAATTTTAGTTACCATAATTCCTCCTTAAATGCCGAAAGAATAAACATATGTTGAGTATATGCCCACTCATACATATGTCAACATATGCTAAAAACAAAAAATTTCATTTTTCTGTTCGCAAACGCTTGCGTCATTATGCCACACGCGTATAATGCGCCACAATTTGCCGGGAGAAACCATGAACGCTGCTGCTCTATTTTTGAAAGAGAACACCGACACCGCACTGCCATCACGCGGTCAGGACAGCCTGTTTTTCCCCGCCGTATTGATAAAAAAGCCCCTCATTGAGGGGCTTTTTTTTGGCCTACTAGATAGCAAGTCTTGCTGATACAGGAGAATCACGATGCCGAATCCGTTATATCACCGCGACATAATCTCAATTAACGATTTAGATAAAACTGACCTTGAATTAGTCCTTAAGGTGGCAGCTTCATTAAAACAGCAGCCTCAACCTGAGTTTCTGAAGCATAAGGTAATCGCCAGCTGTTTCTTCGAAGCATCGACGCGTACCCGTCTGTCATTCGAAACCGCTATTCATCGTTTAGGGGCATCTGTCGTCGGCTTCTCCGATAGCGCCAATACCTCATTAGGTAAAAAAGGCGAAACTCTCGCAGACACTATTTCTGTTATCAGCCAGTATGTTGATGCGATTGTGATGCGCCACCCACAAGAAGGTGCCGCGCGTTTAGCTAGCCAGTTCTCAGGTTCCGTTCCGATTATCAACGCAGGGGATGGCTCTAACCAACATCCTACCCAAACCCTGTTAGACCTGTTTACTATCCAAGAAACTCAAGGCCGCTTAGAGAACCTGAAAATCGCGATGGTCGGTGACCTGAAATATGGCAGAACGGTGCATTCACTGACTCAAGCGCTATCGAAGTTTGAAGGTAATCACTTCTACTTTATTTCCCCTGAAGTGTTGTCGATGCCAGCTCATATCCTGAATATTCTGGATGAAAAAGGAGCGACTTACAGCCTGCATAACAATGTCGATGAAGTGATCCCTGAAGTGGATATTCTGTATATGACTCGCGTTCAAAAAGAGCGTTTAGACCCATCAGAATATGCCAACGTCAAAGCGCAATTTATTCTGCGCGCCCAAGACCTACACAGTGCCAAAGATAATTTAAAAGTGCTGCACCCGCTTCCGCGCATCGATGAAATTACCGTGGATGTCGATAGCACCCCTTACGCTTACTACTTCCAGCAAGCAGGGAATGGGATCTACGCGCGCCAAGCGCTACTGTCTCTGGTATTAAATAAAGAACTGGCAATCTGAGGAGAAGACCATGACACACGACCATAAATTACAAGTTGAAGCCATCCGTTGCGGCACTGTCATCGACCATATCCCTGCTCAAATTGGGTTCAAATTACTGAAGCTGTTTAAGCTCACCAAAACCGATGAGCGCATCACTATCGGGCTGAATTTACCTTCTAGCAATATGGGCAAAAAAGACATTATCAAAATCGAAAATACTTTTTTAACCCCAGAGCAAGCGAACCAATTAGCGATGTATGCACCGGAAGCTACTGTTAATCGTATTGAAGATTATCAAGTGGTGGAAAAATTAGACCTAAAATTACCCGAGCAAATCGACAGCGTGCTGGTGTGCCCAAACAGCAACTGTATTAGCCATAATGAGCCGGTTTCTAGCAGTTTCCGCATTAAAAAACGCGCGAAACATGTGGCATTAACCTGCAAATTCTGTGAAAAAGAGTTCGATAGAGACGCCGTGATCAATAATCAGTAAGGTATTTAGGCGTAGACTGCGTCTTTGTGTGGATGCCGTTCCATGTCTATAATAGCGTCCAAACCCTTTTTTACGTGATAAACGGAGAAATTATGTCATACGAAATCAGCACCGAAAATGCACCAGCCGCTATTGGTCCTTACGTTCAAGGCGTCGATTTAGGCAGTATGGTTATGACTTCAGGTCAAATTCCTGTTGATCCAAAAACCGGTAATGTTCCTGAAGATATCGCAGCACAAACTCGTCAATCACTGGCGAACGTGAAAGCGATTTTAGAAAAAGCAGGTCTGGGCGTTGCCAACATCGTAAAAACCACCGTTTTTGTGAAAGATTTAAATGATTTCGGTACTGTTAACGCCACTTACGAAGAATTTTTCAAACAACATAATGCACCATTCCCTGCGCGTTCTTGTGTTGAAGTTGCGCGTCTGCCAAAAGATGTAAAAATCGAAATCGAAGCTATCGCAGTACGTAAATAGTTTTATTCAGTTTCAGATTGTCAGTCTGATAGCCTGCTAACCCATTGTCAGCAGGCTTTTTTTCATCATATAAAAACTGCTCACCTAAAAATTGCAACCCGCTTTTAGGCTATTCTTTGTATCCCAAAATGCCCTTCTCTTTTTCTCGCTGTTTTGTCACGATAACCCTCGGGATATATCCGCAACATCACTTTATGACTTATTCAATTCAGGACAATGTTTAGCCCCTGCGGATACCTATATGCAAAATAAAATACGTTTATTACTGCTCAGCCTGTCACTGGCTGTGTTTGGCGTGATCACCACCGAAGTGGCGGTGATTGGTTTATTACCACAATTAACTCAGCAGCTTCATATCACAGCGCCAAAAGTTGGTTTTCTCGTCAGTATCTACGCAGTGGTAGTGGCCATTTCAGGACCTTTTATCACGCTATTGCTCGGGCGTTTTAATCGCAAAACCGTTCTGTTGGTCATTATGATGCTATTTATTATCTCCAATAGCATTTATGCCCTCACCGAAAACTATCATATGATTTTGGTGTTTAGAGTTTTACCCGCACTGACCCATGCGGTCTTTTTTGCCATCGCCCTAAACCTTGCAGCCAATGCCATGCCGCCCGAAAAATCTGCCAAGGGCGTGGCCATTGTGTTTTCCGGTGTCGCGGTGGGGATGGTTTTGGGATTACCCCTCAGTGCCTTCATTGCAGAAGCATTTTCTCTGACTGCCGCCTTTTGGTTCGGCGCTTTAACCAGTTTGCTGGCGTTTATGGGGATCGCCATTCATGTGCCGTCTACTCCTGTAACCGCACCGCTAAAAGTCCGTGAACAAGTGGCGATTTTAAAGCGTTTGCCTGTTTGGTTGTGCATATTGACGGTGACACTGATTTTCAGCGCGATGTTCGCAAGTTTCAGTTATATCGCCGATTATCTGATTAAAATTACTGGATTTTCGAACAATGTGACTAGCACACTATTGGTGGTGTTCGGCATCAGCGGGTATATCGGTAACTTTATTTTTAGCCACTTTCTACAGCGCAGCCAAATTGCGACTACGCTGCGTTATCCCGTGTTATTCGGAGTGATTTATTTCGCGGTTTGGCTCTTTGGGCATCAGCCGATAGTGATGGTGGCGTTGGTGATTTTATGGGGGGCTTTCCATACATCCGGTTTAATCATCAGCCAAAGTTGGTTAATGAAAGAAGCCAATTCAGCCCCTGAGTTTGCCAATAGCTTGTATATTTCATTCTCAAATTTAGGGATTACCATTGGCACTATGATTGGAGGCTGGGCGATTCTGTACGCGGGAGTGGCTGCCATTATTTGGGTGGGAATTGCGTTTTCTGTCCTGGCATTAATCAGCATTTGGGTAAAAGTGAAGCTAACCCATTCGGCGCCAGCACTCGCTTGCCATTCCCTTAATTAAATTGCCCTTCTTTTGCCGCCTTAAGCAACATATCAATCACATAGCGTGTTTTTGGCGGCATACTACGCCCTTTCGGCCACAATAGATTAATCGGCGTTTCATAGCCTTCAGACTCTGGCAAAATGCGCTGTAATTGCTGGTTTTTCAGATAATCATCGACCAACCACAATGGTAACTGAGCAATCCCTTTTCCTTGAAGCACCGCTTGGAGCATCGCATCGCCATCAGCGAGTTCATAAAAAGGGCGTGGAGCATACTGGATGACAGTTCCTTCTTCACATAAGCGCCAATAGAAAGGCGCTCCTTGGCGGATCCCCACAATGCAGCGATGATTTTCCAGCTCTTGAAGATGCTGAGGCGCCCCGTATTTTTCAAGATACTTTGGCGATGCACACAGAACTTGGTTTTGTGTGGTTAACTGACGAGCCACAAGGTGAGCGCTGTCGGGTAAAGGGCCAATACGCACCATCAAATCCAGACCTTCTTCAAGGGCATCGACAAATTGCTCATTAAACGAAACGCTCAGCATCAATTGGGGCTGCTCATCCATCAGTTGCATCAAAATAGGCATAATGCATTTACGCCCAAATGCGGCAGGAAGATCTAGGCGCAGCTTACCCATCAAGGTATGGGTATTCTCTTGGAGCTGCTGACCCGCTTTATCTAATAAATCCAGCGCAGCTGAACATTCATGAAAGTAGCGTTCCCCTTCCGTCGTGAGCGAAATTCCCCGCGTGGTTCGGATTAATAGGCTAATACCCAAATGTTCTTCGAGCTTAGTGACACGCTTGCCGACGGCGGATTTGGTGATCCCTAAACGCTCTGCCGCTTCCGTAAAACTCCCTGATTGAACCGTCGCCACAAATGCAGTAATACCGGTGAGTGAATGGATGGGGATCATAATGCGCTTTTTAACCTCATCAACTGCTAGCCTGCCGCTTTTTTTTCAATTGATTCATTCTAGAGCAAATTCCCAAACCCTTAAATCAATCTCTAAATTTAATTAATTCCTGCCCGTTTGATATTCATATAAATTATTTTTTTCTTTGTTTTAAATCAAATTACCGTCATCTAAAAAAAGGCAATATCCTACATATTGTGCTTTAATTAATTCACTAGACACTATATATAGTAAAAATTCACATTTCTTTCACAGGGATGCCCCATACTGATAAAGGATCATGGACGCTATCGCCAGTCCTGTGAGGGATTAAATAAGGAGTATGACAGTGAAAACGGTGGTTATAAAACGAGATGGTTGTCAGGTCAATTTTGATCTCCCACGCATTCAAGAAGCGGTGCGACGTGCAGCCGCTGCGGTGGACGTCAAAGATGATGATTATTGTCTGCAAGTTGCCACGGTTGTCTCTGAGCAGTTGTGCAATCGCGAAAAAGTGGATATCGCTGAGATCCAAGATGCTGTCGAAGACCAGCTCATGTCGGGGCCTTACAAGGATCTGGCTCGAGCTTATATTGAATACCGCCATGACAGAGACAGCGAACGCGAAAAACGCAGCCAACTTACTCACGAGATCCGCGGCCTAATTGAGCAAAGCAACTTATCCTTACTCAATGAAAATGCGAACAAAGACAGTAAGGTGATCCCAACCCAGCGTGATTTATTAGCCGGGATCGTCGCTAAGCATTATGCCAAACAGCATATTTTGCCTCGCGATGTGGTACTTGCTCATGAAAAGGGTGAAATTCACTATCATGATCTCGATTATGCCCCTTTCTTCCCGATGTTTAACTGTATGCTTATCGACCTTGATGGCATGTTAACCAACGGCTTTAAGATGGGAAATGCGGAAATTGAGCCACCAAAATCCATTTCTACTGCCACTGCCGTTACTGCACAAATTATTGCCCAAGTGGCTAGCCATATTTATGGCGGAACCACCATTAACCGCATTGATGAAATTTTGGCGCCTTATGTCGCTATTAGTCATGAAAAGCATTTAAAAGTAGCCAAAGAATGGGGAATTGCTGACGCTGAAGCTTACGCCCAAAGTCGCACTGAAAAAGAGTGTTACGATGCGTTCCAATCCTTAGAGTATGAAGTGAATACACTGCATACCGCGAACGGGCAAACCCCCTTCGTCACCTTTGGATTTGGGTTAGGCACATCCCAAGAAGCACGACTTATCCAACAGTCGATTCTTAAAAACCGTATTGCGGGACTGGGTAAAAACCGCAAAACTGCGGTTTTCCCAAAACTCGTGTTTGCTATCAAAGATGGGCTGAACCATAAATACGGCGATCCTAACTATGATATCAAACAGTTAGCCTTAGAATGCGCCAGCAAACGCATGTATCCAGACATCCTCAACTACGATCGCGTGGTTGATGTCACTGGCTCCTTTAAAACACCGATGGGCTGCCGCAGTTTCTTAGGTGTTTATGAAGAAGACGGCAAACAAATTCACGATGGGCGGAATAATCTCGGCGTGATCAGCCTGAATTTACCGCGTATTGCTCTGGAAGCTCAAGGTAGCGAAGAGGCATTTTGGGCGCTTCTCGATGAGCGTTTAGCCATCGCTAAAAAAGCATTAATGACCCGCATTGCGCGCTTAGAAAATGTCAAAGCCCGCGTAGCTCCTATCTTATATATGGAAGGTGCCTGCGGCGTTCGCTTAAAAGCCAATGACAGCGTCGCGGAAATTTTCAAACACGGGCGCGCTTCAATTTCATTGGGTTACATTGGGTTGCACGAAACCATCAATGCCTTATTTGGCACGCAAACTCATGTGTATGACAGCGAGCAATTGCGCGAAAAAGCCGTCGCTATCGTCAATCGTCTACGCCAAGCCACTGATGAATGGAAAGCCCAAACAGGTTACGGTTTCAGCTTATACAGCACGCCGAGCGAAAATCTGTGTGACCGTTTCTGCCGCTTAGATACCGCTGAATTTGGCGTTATTGATGGCGTAACCGACAAAGGCTACTACACCAATAGCTTCCACTTAGATGTGGAAAAACAGGTTAACCCTTACGATAAAATCGATTTTGAACAGCCGTACCCGGCGCTCGCCAATGGCGGTTTTATCTGTTACGGCGAATACCCGAACTTACAGCACAACCTCAAAGCCCTCGAAGATGTCTGGGATTACAGCTATCAGCATGTTCCTTACTACGGCACCAACACGCCAATCGACGAATGCTATGACTGCGGTTTTTCCGGTGAGTTTTCCTGTACCAGCAAAGGCTTTACCTGCCCAGCTTGTGGCAACCACGATACTAACCGCGTTTCCGTGATCCGCCGTGTCTGTGGCTATTTAGGTAGCCCAGATGCCCGACCGTTTAATGCGGGTAAGCAAGAGGAAGTAAAGCGTCGTATCAAGCACTTGGGTAATGGACAGCTCGGTTAACGGCGGATAAATACCATGAATTATCACCAATATTATCCTGTGGATGTGGTTAATGGACCCGGTACCCGCTGCACATTATTTGTTTCGGGCTGCGTTCATCAGTGCCGAGGCTGCTATAACCAAAGCACATGGCGCGTGGATTCCGGTATTCCTTTTACCCAAGAGATGGAAGACCAAATTATCCAAGATTTGCAGGATACGCGTATTCGCCGCCAAGGGCTCTCCCTCTCAGGGGGGGATCCTTTGCACCCTGCCAACTTGCCTGCCATTCTAGCGTTAGTAAAGCGAGTGAAAGCCGTCTGCCCAGATAAGGATATCTGGATGTGGACAGGCTATAAATTGGATGAATTGACACTAGAACAGCAAAAAGTGGTGAGTTTGATCAATACGTTGATTGATGGAAAGTTCGAACAGACACTGTACGATCCCGCGCTGCTATGGCGCGGTAGCAGTAACCAAGTTATTCATCGACTGCGTTAAGCTTCACGCAACCAATGTAATTTGGTGCCAAACCCCAGCGTGTTATCTACCATTTTCACCGTCTGTAATTGGAGCTGCCAAATCGGCAGCTTCGCCTCTAGGGCGACTGGAAATCTCTGGCAATAAAATGCTTTCTGCACATCCGACTCTTCACCGTCAAATTGGCGAATTTCTCCCACAAATTGAATACCTTGAATTTTGCCCACTTGCTTAGTTTGTGCGGAGATAGTCCCTGCCACACGAGGATTTTCCTGCATTAATTGGCCATGCTGAGAATCGGGGGATGTCATGAAAATTAAGCGCATATTTTGGCGGTCAAAGGCGTAATAGCAACTGGCAGCCCAAATATCATCTTGGTGAGAGGTAAACAGAGAAAAAACGTGTTGGCGAGCAATATAGCGCTGGATGTGTTGTAAGGTGTTTTCGGGTGTCATTGCGAATGTCCATGTTAGACCGTTCAGAACACGCCCATAAAAATGGCTGGGCGTGCTTAAGCTGTTCTGAACGTTATCTGTACTTAGTTCGCACTACTATACGCTAAATCTTTCTAGCATTTCCTTGAATAATTAGATTTTTAATCTCATAAACTCAAGGTTTTTAACTCTAATCATTGTGACTTTTTACTTTAGTCATTATGACGTTTTACTCTAAATAATTCGAGTTGCAGCTAGGCGGCAAGTGAACGAGTCGCTAGAAGCATACACTAGTATGTGACTAGTGGGAGTGAACGCAGCCAACAACGCTGCGGCTCGAAGTATAACGAGTAAAAAATTTTATTTGTAAATTGCTGCTGTCCCATTCATCTCATTCTCACCGCTTGCAGAAATCACGCGGAAAGATTTTGCGCCAGCTTCATCAGCTTTTTTGGCTAATTGTGCAGTCAGGTCATTTACACTTGCAGCACCACTTACAGACACATAACCTACTGCTGGCTCGCTAGCTTGTCTAACTTCTTCAGCCGCCATTGAACCAAATGATACAGCACCTAAAGCTAAAGCAGCAGCAAATAATGTTGATTTTTTCATGGTAAACTTCCTCATTGTATGTTTGATATTTACAGGGGTTTTTTCATGTTTCCCTGTGATATGGATCATACTATGCCCTTTATTCTGAGATGAAAATTAGCTAATTTTGCTATAGTTATTCAAATTAATTGAACAATAACCTATGTTGAGGTTACAAATTTGTGACAGGTTTATATCATTTTTTATTTATAATTTAGTATGTTATAAACTTTATGATCCGCGAGAAAATTCGCTGCAAGCCAACTAAATTCTCCTTATAAATCAGCACAGAATGCTAAATTCAGTGACAAGAAAAACAAAATGACACAGCAAAATTGGTCTCTTTACTTAATTCGGCAGAAAAATAACGCGTTATATTGTGGGATCACCACCGATGTTCAGCGGCGTTTTCAACAGCATGAAGCGGGAACTGGTGCCAAGGCACTAAAAGGTAAATCGCCTTTGACCCTCGTTTTTCATTGTACTGCGGGGGATCGTTCTGAAGCATCTCAATTAGAGTATCGAGTGAAGCAATTGAGTAAGCAGGCAAAAGAAAGGCTGGTCACTGACCAGCCTGATGATTTACAGCATTATTTAGCGGCTTACACATTGTCAAAATGCGATGAGTAAGTGACTTCGCCTTTATGCTGGTCAATTGCACCGTTTTCGAGTCCGTAGACAAGAAAATGTTTTTGTAGACTTGGCCATTGGCAACGTAATTCGTGGTTGGAAGCGGGTTCGAAACCAAAACGCCCGTAGTAACCCTCATCACCGAGAACGACGACAGCCCCATAACCAAATTCATTTAAGCTATCTAACCCTTCATAAACCAATTTTTCCGCGATACCTTGGCCTTGATAGGCTTTTTTAACGGCTAATGGGGCGAGTCCTACCCATTGAACATCTTCACCATTCACATCAACCGGGGTAAACCCGACATAGCCAATAACTTCGCCGTCATCGTTGGTTGCCACCACACCGAGGGTCAGTAACCCATCTTCACGCAGGTGCTGAACAAGATCTGCCTCCCCCTCAGTTGGGAAGGTTTCACGTAATAGCGTGTCGATACCCATGGCATCAACCGGGATTTCTACACGTATCAGCATGAGGTTAACACAGGCGTTTTATGCTCTGCGTCCTCACTGTCTTGTACCGTTTTAATCACATCAGCGAGCTGTAATAGACCAAAGCGTAAAGGCGCAGGCATATTTTCAATTTCGAAGGCATCCATCAGGTTTTTAACATACAAACCTAATTCAGTATCCCCTTCAATCACCAAACGACGTTGGAAAAAGAGCGTATCGGGATCTTCTTTGCGGGCTGCGATCAATACCAGATCATTGGCATTGCCGCTGACACTGACATCCGGTTCAGCCTGCTTTTGTACCACCAGCTGACCCTCTTGTAAGCTGATAAACCAAACAAGCTCTAAATCTCGGATCTCAACTTTCAGCCATTTCCCTTCCAGAAAATCGAGTTCGCCTTCTTTAACAGATTCACGAAACTGCCAACTTAATAGTTGTTCGAGTATTTGACGCTGTACGACAAATGGGGTCACTTTCAATGGAAACTTCAAAAATGAAGGGCCTTGAGTGATCAGTTGAGAACGAATTTTACCAAACACAGTACTAACTCCCGTATCAATTATCTGTCCACTATGCATAACTACAGGTTAAAGCAGCCGCTTGGACAATTTTAATACCTATAATGACTAAGATTATAGATAACATTGATGTGTAGATGTAAAGATAGTCAGAGATATATCGTTATTTATCCGATATAAGGACATAT
>NZ_JAERJY010000230.1:0-2807 GCF_018257375.1 Providencia sp. JGM181
TTATCCAATGAGGCTTTGCGGTCAATGTAGAAATGTTTTATGACTGACAAGTTCACAAAGGTAAAGGCTATCAGCGCTATAATCGACGCCTATTCACTACAGGGCGAGCCATAATGTCTGTCATTGATCTTTGGGCAGAGCGTCATATTCAAGACGCTTTAAATAAAGGGGAGTTATCCAATCTCAATGGTGAAGGGAAACCTTTGCAGCTTGATGATGACAGCCAAGTTCCTGAAGAATTAAGGGCGAGTTATCGTATTCTTAAAAATTCTGGGTATCTGCCGCCTGAACTACAACAGAAAAAAGAAGCGTTGAATTTATGCCATATGCTGCAGCAACTCTCTGCTGATGACCCCAATTATGTTGCCATCAGCAAGCAATTGGCGTTACTCGAGCTAAAACTCAAGCAAGCAAATATCAATACCGACTTTTTATATGGCGAATACGCCGTGACAATTTCAGAACACTTAGAGTCTAAATAGCGAAGAATTAGCGTTTGGGTAGGGATTGTAGGCGATATTCCTGAGGGGTTTTACCGTAAAACTTACGAAATGCTTGGCTAAAAGCAGAGTGAGAATCATACCCCACCAAAGTGGCAATATGCTCGATGGTTTGGTGAGTCAATAATAGACTTCCTGCGGCTTCCATCCGTTTTTGCAATAAAAATTGCATGACGGTGATCCCCATTTCAGCCTTCACCTTACGTTGTAAGGTACTGACTGACATATAAAATGCACAGGCAATATCTTCGCAGCTTATCGGTAAATGCAGACGTAACTCTACCCAATGAACCAGCTCATCAACCCAACGGTTTTCTGGTTTTAACTGGGCTAATAATAGGCGAGCAACGGCAAAGTTTTGTTCCGGCGCTTGAGGAAAACGTTGTAGCCAATTTAATAACCCCACCGCCGCTGGCGTCAGCGTGAAATGCGTCATTTTTTCATTTACTGACCATTGCGCCGTTGCAGGCATTTCCAATACATAATTTTGATTCCCATCTTGCCCACTGAAAGCATGGCTAACACTCGGCGGGATCACGACACCCTGACCTGCATTTAGCAGCCAGTGTTGGCGATGCATATTGATTTCCATCGCCCCTGATAACGCAAATACCACCTGCCATTGCCCATCATGTTGATGAGAAATAACCTCTTGAGAATATTGGCGATAGTGCAATTCAGGTAATAACAAGGCAAGCTCCTACTGGGTGGCATACAGTAGGAGTATACGGTTTTAATCAAAAAAATGCAGCCTGACAGCTTAGGTTGATGACAAAGAGGGATAAAAGCGTGGTTTTCCCTCTTTGTGTTATCAGGCGAAAATCAATGAATTGATTTTCCTCGTTAATTTTACAACCCAAACGAGCCATTTCCAAACCTGATGGGTTTGTCTATGGTCTGCGCCTTACGGCTTAAGCTAGGCGAGAACCATTCGGCACAGGTAGATTAAATTCAGCTAATACAATTGCACCTGTTTCATCGGGAGCACCTGTAATTAACACTTCAGATTTTATGCCAGCAATACGTTTAACTTCAAAATTACACACACATAAAACCTGTTTGCCAATTAAACTTTCAGGGGTGTAATGCACGGTAATTTGTGCGCTTGAGCACTTTACTCCCAATTCCCCTAAATCCACTTCCATCACATAAGCGGGCTTTTTCGCTTTACTGTTCACTTCTGCACGAATAATCGTACCAACACGCATTTCCACTTTCGTAAAGTCGTCCCACTCAATAATTTGCATATCTTTATTCCTAAATTAAACGATGGTAATGGCTTAAATTAGCATAGGATAGATAGAGGCTCTTAGCGTCAAACATTCATTTTATGTTGTGAAACCGTCATTGATTATCACCTGATAATGGCAGGCAATAATCAATGGGTACAAGAGAGATAAAACGTGAGATTACATATTTGAAAAAGTATTCATAATGATGCCGCCGGAGATAATTAATCCCATCGCGAAAACTGCGGGTACATCCGGTTTTTGTTTATATAAAATCATCGAAACTAACGTCACACCGACAATACCAAACCCACACCATAAAGAATACGCAACCCCAACAGGGATATACCCCATTGCACGTGTTAACGCGAAATAGCACAGACAATAAGCCACAATCACTAAAATTGATGGACCTAATTTACTAAAGCTATTGGTTTTTTTGATCATCGATGTACCCGTGATTTCTGAACCAATTGATAATGCCAACCATAAAAATCCAGTAAACATAATATTTCTCTCTTCTTATTAATGAGCAACTTTGTTGGTTGAAGACAGTGACGCATCCGAATTTTCAGCCGGTTCCGCCTCATCCGAGCCCATTTTAGAAAACAGGTTCATAATCACGATCCCAGAGGCAATAACCCCCATCCCAATCATTGCCGCCATATCTGGGTGCTGCCCATAAAACAGCATACCTAAAGTTGAAACCATCAAAATACCGGTACCCGACCAAGTCGCATACGCTAGCCCAACCGGAATATATTTCACTGCACGAGAAAGAGAGTAGTAACAGATAACATAAAGAATCACTATCAGACCTAATAATAATGATTTAGTTGTTCCTTCACTATTATCGAACATTTTCAATGTGGATGTTGCAGAGGTTTCAGAAATAATAACCGCTAGCATCCAAAGCCATGATTTTGCTTTAGAGGACATAGATAATACTCCTACATAGATAGACGTTTAAAATATTAAATTGAAATAAAATTTATTTTTTTAGAGACTTTAAATAATCCATTGCCGAATCTGTTAATTTATTTTTATTTAGGGAATATTCCTTTGGGTCATTCATTAC
>NZ_JAERJY010000231.1:0-2687 GCF_018257375.1 Providencia sp. JGM181
CAGTAAAACAATATCCATTCTTGATGAGCAGGAAAAGGTTTTTTTGTTAAAAAAAATAAATCGAGATGGAAAATACTTCTGGCATGTATACCATGAAGATGACGGTAATATTAAACCATTCCATGTTATTGCTGATCCTATAACAGGAAAAGCAATGACCGCCGATTATGATTTATTCAGTATTATTTTCCCAATTTCAGAGCTGGAACACTATGTCAAAGTGAGTGAAATGCCAACTTGGGCAGAGTGGAAAGCCAGTGTGAATTATAATGAGCTAACCTCACGCCAGAAAGCGTTTTATACCAATGAAGCCGAATATAATAAGCATGAAGGTCGGGACAATGGCATCACTAATAACAGAATTAAAGAGATCAAAAATAAGCTAAACAAGGGACTTGACCGTACAAATGGTATGGAGTTAATTCATCATGGGGCTGATGATGCAAACCCGGCAAGCGTCATGAAAGAAAACTTCCCGATTACGTTTTTTTTACCTGAAAAATTAAAGGCGCGAAATACCTTAACAGGCTCCTCCGAAGCGATATCCACCTATTTTCAGATGAACGCTCAAGGCGCCATTATTATTAATGATGTTGAGCAGCTTTCTAATTTCCAGCAACTACTCATTAACCAAGGTTATCGTGCGCCATTAAATAAAAAATGGAGCGAAGGAGATATTGGGCAATATTTTGATCCCAAACGTAAAATATCAGACAGCTTTATTGAAGGGCGGATTGAATTGGCGCGGAAAAAAAGCTTAGTCAATCCATTCGAGCTTAATGTGGATGTTGCGGCAATTCAACAACAGCGTCAGCACTACGATAGTGAAATGGAGCGACAACTTATTCTATATCACTCCTTGAGTAAGGGGATGATCACCGAGGCTGCGGAACATCGCAGCTTTACTTCTGAGCTTGAAGCGACGTTAAAACAGCATGGGCTCGAGACTAAAGTATTGTCGAAATTTACTCATGAGCGAGGAGCGGTATCCACAACAAAAGGGCAACAAATTCAAGCGTTGTTTGAAAAAGTAGCACTAGGAGAACAGGATCTTAACGCGATCCGTTTGACGGATCATCCTTATTTAGCAGACGATTTTACGAATGAGCACGGGAATTTTGACCAACGAAAATTCAAAATTGCACTTCACGACCCGTTCGTCAATGCGGAATATAATCAATCGCTGAACAAAGATGAAACTCAGCTACCTCTATGGTTATCGGGAAGTATTGAGCAGGACCTGCAATCGTCTCACCCGCGACAAGCAATAAAAATGCAAAGGTTGCTGTTAGCCATTAAAAATGATTTGTCGGTATTAAATAATCTGAGTGATCACTCAATTGAGTTACTTAAATCTCTATTTCCGGCAGGTGATGGGATTGATAAAGGAAAAATATTAGATTTGGTTACTGACCATAATAAATTTATGCTTTTTAGTGATAAATTAGAGGGATTTAGCCAGATTAGTGATAGCCATTTTGATGGGGAAAACGCACCCCTGAAAGGGCTTTCATTTTCCGAGGCATTAGATGCTTATGAAAATAACCAAACTCAACGTTTGAAACAATATAATCAGTTATTGAATTATCAAAATAGAATGGAGACGGGATATCATAGCGGTTTAATTAATCATGGAATAATTCGCTCAGATAAGCCGGCTCAATCTATCGACCAAACTTTAGGTGCCGTATATGCCATTGAATATCATCTGACAGACAGTTATGCCGCGAGAAATTTCTTAGAGCAAAAAGCACAACTTGAACGGGCTAAACAACAAGGTATTTTAACGGACTCTGATGAGGTATTGCTGGATAAAATGCAGCAATATGAGCAGGATATCAATACGCGAGTTAAAAATAGTGGGACCACGATTGCTGATCAATCAATCTCAACACTATTTTCCACTGAGGCTGACTCGGTAAATGGGATTGTATTCTTGAAAGGGAAAGTGACGAGCTATACTGTTATTTACGTGAAACGTAATGGTGTTTATGAATTCAGTTTATTTGACCCTCAGGGCATCCAATTTACCAGTAAAAATACCTCTCTTCAGACGGCAAAGCATCAGTTCAAACAACATTTAAAAAACTATTTTAATCAAACGATAGAGCTTGCTGATGGACAATCTATTTCTCGGGGAGTCGCGGCAGGATTTCAATTAACTAGCGATGGCGATTTTAGAACCAACCTTCAATTTATCAATCTTGAAGATAATGAATTGAAAGTGGCGCTATCTGAACCGTTAAATCAGCGAACGTTAATTATGGAACAGGCGGAGTTTAATTCGACTCAAAATCGTTGGGTTGAATTAAATGGAGAAAAAATAGCCTTTTCTAAATTACAGCATCTTGGCGCGACGATAGATGGTAAGCCTATTACTCATGGAGATATGGCATTACCTAATCTGCATAAGAATATACGCTTTTCACCTGAAAAATTGGCGATGTATTTTACGTTAATGGACGGGAATAAAGATGATATTGCGTTTATGAAAATATTTAATGAGCAATTAAGTTCTGCGGATATTTATCAATTGGTGGAACGTGATGCAAACTTTGCTGAGTCTGGCGTGCTTAAAAAACAATTTAAATATTTAGCAAACGATGTAGATCTTCAACACGAGTCTATTTCATCAACCACATTACAAAATATTAGGCAGGCCGGTACTCGACTTCCATTATTTCTGT
>NZ_JAERJY010000232.1:0-2614 GCF_018257375.1 Providencia sp. JGM181
ATTACATAGCTATTACATAGCTATTTTCTAAATAGTTCGCGTTGTAGCTAGGCGGCAAATGAGCTAATCCCTAGGAGCATACAAAAGTATGTGACTAGGGTTAGTGAGTGAAGCCAACAACGCTACAGCGCGAAATATGACGAAAAAAATTAGGCGGGGTTATCGATATCGATGAATGTGGCATCCACCTCATGATTATCATTCAACCACTCCGTCAACGCCTTAATCCCATAACGCTCTGTTGCGTGGTGCCCTGCGCTGTA
Organism: Providencia sp. JGM181; assembly: GCF_018257375.1. NCBI lineage: Bacteria > Pseudomonadati > Pseudomonadota > Gammaproteobacteria > Enterobacterales > Morganellaceae > Providencia > Providencia sp. JGM181. The sequence continues at coordinate 264 of NZ_JAERJY010000232.1, forward strand.
GAAATGGATCCCCATTTCTCTTGCGATATGAATAGTTTGTTCTGACACTTCCCCTGTCACAAAGGCATCTACACCAAACTCCGCCGCTTGCATAATAAAGCCCTGACCACCGCCAGTACACCATGCAATTTGACGAATTTCTTCTTTGGCGTTGTCGCCACAATGCAATACTTTGCGCCCTAAGCGTGTTTCTAAACGTTGGGTTAATTCCGCTGGGGTAATGGGTTGGTCGAAAAAGCCAAATGGCATCAGTGGCTCAATGTTGCCATTGACTTGCACGCCCATAATGTGGGCCAGTTGCGCATTGTTGCCTAATACTGGGTGGGCATCTAATGGTAGGTGATAACCGTACAGGTTAATGTCATTCGCCAGTAACGTTTTTAGGCGATTTCTTTTCATGCCTTTGATAATGGCCGGTTCGTTTTTCCAAAAGTAGCCATGATGCACAATCACAGCATCGGCATTGAGTCTGACCGCTTCATCCAATAACGCTTGGCAAGCCGTCACGCCTGTCACGATTTTTTTAACGTGGGGACGACCCTCTACTTGTAATCCATTTGGAGCATAGTCTTGGATTTCACTGACTTTCAGCTCGTCGTTAATCAGTTCTTCTAACTTAAAATTATGCATAATCGTGTCCTTTACCTACTGAATTCCTACATATTCGTATTCAATTAGCATAAACGTAAATGATTTTTTTTTCTGCTGTATTTATTGGCAAACTCACACAAGCTAAGAGTTCAGTCAAATTTGAAAGAGAGGGAATTAAACAAAAAGGCTCCCACTGAGAGCCTTCTTGAGTTTACAGAATTGCGACTATTTTTAGTCTTTCTTAGATTTATTCGCAAAGAAAATATCAGATTGAATATCTTCAGTTCGAATAGTAAAAAGTTGGTTAGTTAAATCCTCAGTGAGCTTCTCGGCGCTTGCCATCACATCCAAATTAAACTTGTTGAGCATTTTATTGGCAGCGGCTTTATCTGTTTTAGCCATTTTTAAATAATTCACTTCCATGGCTTTTTGCTCTAACGCTGTTTTCGCTTCCCACTCTTGATAGGCTTTTTTAACAATAGGCGCCAGTTTAGGGTAGTCCGTCATTACTAATGTTTGTAACTTACGGTATTTCCAATAAATAGAATCGCTATCTGCCTTGTCTGTCCCAACACCGTAATGTTTTGGATAAGCTTCTAACCCACTATAGAAAGGAACAAACGCGGTCAAATCAGCCATTCCTAGACCAACATATGTCACTTCACCAATTTCTTGCGGTAGCTCCGGACGTACTTGCATCACATGAGCCTCGTAGGTTCTAAACACACTGATTGGTCGCCATGGCTCTTTTCCATTTAAGCCGTTGGTATACGGATCATGCTCCGTGCCTTCAAAGTGATTACGTAGCATGGCTTTCGCTTCTTCGACAGACACTTTTTTCTCCGGCGTTAAGAAAGGCGCAAAATTTCGACCATCTGCAATATCTTGTTTTAACGACGGATTAAACTGCTGCTGAATGATCCAAACTCGTGGGTCGTTATAATCACGATCACGCTCATCATCACGCGTATAGGCTTTAGAGAAATTGAATGCGCCATCTTTAGCAGGGTTGTATAAACCCTTTTCTACTGCAAATTCAACGAGGTTTTTAGAACCAAGCATATCGGGATTATTCACCTCAAATGCTTGTAAACGCCCCTGATTACCCGTTGCAAAATATTTATCTTTTGCAATTTTTTGAGCCATCCATTGATGCCCCGTCCCTGTTTCTAAATACCACAGTTCATTTTTATCGACGACAGCAACACCAAAACCTTCACCAGCACCTTGGGTTTCAATAATATTACCTAAAAGCTCCACCGCTTCACGGGCTGTTTTTGCACGAGAAAGAAGTACATCTGGAATATCATCTTCGGTAATTCCAGTTTCTTCAACATAGGGATCAAATGCTAATGCTTTAGGAGAAGCAAATATAGATTCGGTACCACTAACTCCTACACCTAATTCATTAAATCCAGTTGCACCATGTAATTGTGTTTTCCAATTTGGCACAGTTGTATATCGTAATGAATTTTTTGGTAATGGGTAGGTGAAATTATTAGCACCATTATGTTCTTTTGTACTGTATATTCCGGATTGATTTTTCTTTGCTGGATGTATGACAAAATGCTGAGCCTTTAATGCACTGCTGTCAGCGCTTCTCGCGATAATTAGCGAGCCATCATTCGTGGCTTCACTACCTGCCAGCAGTGTGGTACAAGCCAATCCCGATGATATTAATGCGATATTGGATTTTGGCTTATTAAGGGCACCACAAATGACCGTCGTTAATTCGTTCATGGTAAAATCAGGCTTATCGA
>NZ_JAERJY010000233.1:0-2608 GCF_018257375.1 Providencia sp. JGM181
CTTAAGGAACTCTTAATATTAGCGATAATATTACCGTTATCATTTAATCATCATTTAAAAAATGATTAATATAATTCCAATTATAAAAAAATTAATAAAATTTTAATTTATTAAGAATGGTTGTTTGTTTATGAAAAAAACAGAATATTTTCTAAAAAAATTCCGTGCGCTAATCATGAGTGACAAAAGTTATCTCACGAATAAATTTATTAAAAAATTAGGGTATTACCCTAACTTTAATGCGCCGAAAAGCTTTAATGAAAAAGTGAATTTCCGTATGATCCATGACCGAAATCCACTGCATAGTCAATTCGCCGATAAACTCGCGGTGCGTGACTATGTTACGCAGACTATCGGGCAAGAACATATCGTTCCTATTCTCGCCACTTATCAACATGTGGATGAAATTGATATTACGAAACTGCCCCAGCGCTTTGTATTGAAATGCACCCACGACAGCGGCAGCAGTATTATTTGCACCGATAAATCACAGTTTGATTTACAAAAAGCCAAAGACAAGCTGTCATTCCATTTACTCAAAAATCTCTATTACATTACTCGTGAACGCCATTATAAAAATATTCCTGCGCAGATTATTTGCGAGGAATATATCGATTTGTTTGAGCAGAAAAAGAGAAAGCTAGTACCCGAAACCTGCCGCATTCATTGTTTCTCGGGTAAACCCGTTTACGCAGAAATCGATTATACCGACGAAGATGGCACCGAGTTTATCAACCTTTATGATACGGAATGGCAATTGCAGCCGGTCAGTTTTGGTTATCCTCAAATGCTAGAACCGGTCAGTGAACCAACACAATTTAGAGAGATGCTAAGATTAGCTGAAATTTTAGTGACGCCATTCGATTATTGCCGAGCTGACTTTTTAATGGCAGAAAACAAACTCTATTTTAGTGAACTTACCTTCGCACCCAATGCGGGACGTACCGTGATCAGCCCACTCTCTTGGGACTTTAAACTTGGAGAGTTATGGGAGCAGAAAATCACAACGCCAAACATGCTTCATTCACGCAAACCTGAGCTCATACTCGCCAACCTCAATAAGAAAAAATAGCCATAAAAAAACGCGCTACTCATTCAAGATAGCGCGTTTTTTTGTTTTCATTACTAGTGGCGAGCAATTTATCAAGCACGGTCAGTTTGCCAATACACTAGCCTTACGACGTAAACTGGCAATCAACATATAAATTGCTGTCACTAACAGCACAATAAAGAAGAAATTCGTTAGCCCGCTATGTTGTTCTAACAGTGTACCCGCTGCGATAGGTCCCATCGCAGAGCCCACACTATAACTAAATAACATCACTTGGGTCGCTGCCACAATAAATGACGAATCCAAGTTATCACACGCTAAAGTGATCGCTATCGGATACAAGGCAAATGATGACATTCCCAGCAGGGCTAGCGCCACAATCATCACCACATAATCTGATGAGATGTAAATCATGCCCATCGCAAAAACACCTAATAATGAAACCATAGCTAATAATAAGGTTTTGCTCATCATTACTGACAATTTACTGATCACTGGCTGAATTAACATGCCACCCAAAATAATGGATGCCATCAAAACACCAACTTGATCCGTCGTAAAATTATCTTTTTTCAGGGATAGCGGCATTAGCCCATAAATGGTTCCCATCACGATACCGGATACCATACAGCCCATAATGGCTGGCTTACTTAAACGAGTGATCTGCTTAAATGATAATTTTTGATGCAAGCCACTTGCTGGTTGCCCTTGGCGTACCAATAAAGGTGGTAAAACAGCCACTAACAGTAAACCGAGTACCACAATAAAGGGAACAACTCCCTGAGTACCAATCACACCAATAGCAAGCTGCCCGAGTGTTGTTCCCCCATATAATGAGGTCATATAGAAACTCAGTCGTTTTGCTCGCTCTTTTGGGTTATCGCCAATCAGCAACCAAGATTCCACCACCACGAAAATCCCTGCTACCGCAATCCCCGCAATTAAACGGTTTGGTAACCAAGCTTCAATTGTCGGTGTCCAGGGCAGTAAAACAACCGTTGCTGCCAACATTAATAAGAAACTAATAAAGGAGAGACGGTGACCAATTTTTGCGATCACAGGCTCAATCATCATTGAGCCAATTAATAAACCAATATAGTAGGCACTCGCTAACCAGCCTGCATATTGTGTATCAATGCCAAAGCTACCCATTGATAACGGGATCAAGCTCATCAGGTAACCTGAAGCAATAGCAAATAGTGTTAAGCCTGCAACAGGTACAAAGGTATTGTCGCCTTTACGCATTAACATGGTGGACATTTTCACGTCCTACTCTCCAAAAAAATAAGATAAATATTGTGCGCTGCAGACGTCGATAATCACGGCAAAATCATTCATAGAAATGAATATATTTTAGCGACTAGTGCAGTGATGAAATTAAATAGATGAGGCTAATTTGAGCGCAATATAGATCTTTCAAGGCGGGAATGACAATGAGAAAAACTAATGATGACTAGTAAATTTATTTATGTGAGAAAAATCACGTTTTTTTATGCAGTAAAAATCACTAAAAAACCGCCACGAAAACAAATAATTCAATTATTATCAATCTGATAC
>NZ_JAERJY010000234.1:0-2607 GCF_018257375.1 Providencia sp. JGM181
AAGATAAGTCGGTATTCGTCACTCCACATTAATCATAATTACACTGTAATAAAATAACGTTTATTTCTTGTTACATTTAAATTTAAAAGAGTAATGAAAATGAAAGAAAAAATCGAAAATTACACTGGACCTGCGGCAGGCTGGGGAGCAGTTAAAGCTGTCGCTGAAGCTATACGCGAGCAGATGGATATTGTACCCGATATTATTACTATGTTTGAAATGAATAAGCCTCAAGGTTTTGACTGCCCCGGTTGTGCATGGCCTGACCCTAAACATAGTGCATCGTTTGATGTCTGTGAAAATGGTGCAAAAGCGATGGCATGGGAAGCCACTGCAAAGAGAGCAACACTTGAGTTCTTTGCGAAACATACCGTTAGTGAATTGTTAACGTGGGATGACTATGACTTGGAAAATGAAGGTCGTCTAACTCACCCAATGAAATATAATGAGCAAACAGATCGCTATGAAAAAATTGAATGGAACGATGCTTTTGCTCAAATAGGTCAGCGGTTATCAAATTACTCAGATCCTAATTCGGTTGAATTTTATACTTCAGGTCGAACTTCAAATGAAGCTGCGTTTTTATATCAGCTTTTTGCCAGAGAGTATGGAACTAACAATTTTCCGGATTGTTCAAATATGTGCCATGAGCCGACAAGTGTCGGTCTTGCAGCCTCAATAGGTGTGGGTAAAGGTACGGTATTACTTGATGATTTTGACAAGGCTGATTTAGTAATTTGTATTGGACATAATCCAGGAACTAATCATCCTCGAATGCTCAGCTCACTTCGTGAAGTATCAAAACGAGGTGCCAAAATTATCGCAATTAACCCTTTAAAAGAAAGAGGATTAGAACGATTTGCTTATCCGCAAGATCCAATTGAAATGTTGACGCTAGAGTCCACGCCTCTCGCAGGATATTACTATAAAGTTAGAATCGGTGGAGATACTGCATTAATTAAAGGTGTCATTCGCATTATTATTGAGTACCACGATGCGGCTATAGCAAGAGGTCAAGCGCCTATATTAGATAGTGAATTTATAAGCACTCATACCGTTGGTTTTGATAACCTTAAGCAAGATGTGCTCACTACTTCTTGGGATGATATTTTATCGGTGAGTGGCATGACTCGTGATGAAATAGAACAAATTGCTCAACTTTATATCGAGGCAAAAAATACCATTATCTGTTATGGCATGGGAATTACGCAGCACCAGCATGGTACTCAAAATATTCAGCAACTAATCAATCTTTTATTATTGAAAGGTAATATTGGTCGAGATGGTGCGGGAATTTGCCCATTGAGAGGGCATTCTAATGTGCAAGGCGATCGTACTGTTGGAATAACCGAAAAACCAAGCCAATCTTTTATCGACAAAATTGAGCAACGCTTTGGTTTTAAGCCTCCTATCGCTTTTGGTCATGCAGCCGTGGCTAGCATGCAAGCAATCTCTGAAGGCAAAGTAAACGCATTGATTTGTATGGGGGGAAACCTTGCAGTTGCTATGCCAGATAAGGATGCATGCTACAGCGGAATGAAAAAACTTGATATGGCTGTTCATATTGGGACCAAACTTAATCGATCACATTTGTTGACGGCAAAGAATACATTTTTATTTCCTGTATTAGGTCGTACAGAAGTAGATATTCAAAAATCAGGTCCGCAAAGCATTACTGTTGAGGATTCTATGTCAATGGTACATGCTTCACATGGCAAGCTAAAACCTGCTAGCCCATATTTAAAATCGGAATGTGCAATTGTTGCTGGTCTTGCCAAAGCGACGATTCCTAACTCAAAAGTTGAATGGGATGATTTCATTGATGATTACGATAAAATTCGTGATGCAATGGAAGCTGTATTACCAGGTTTTGAAGATTACAATAAAAGAATCCGAATTCCTGGAGGTTTTCATTTAACAAATGCAGCGGCTCAGCGTAAGTGGTTAACTCAATCAGGTAAAGCAAACTTTATAACAACTGAAGGTGTCATTGAAGATCCAGAGTCTGCGACACATAGCGAATTAGTTTTGGCAACTATACGTAGTCATGACCAGTACAATACAACTATTTATGGAATGAATGACCGCTATCGTGGTGTTTTTGGACAGAGAGACGTCATTTTTATCAGTGAAGCTCAGGCAAAAAAACAAAAATTATCTGCTGGTGATAGAGTCAATGTTATTGCCTTAGATAATCGGCAAAATAGGACTAAACGTCGTTTAGATAACCTAAAAGTGGTTATCTATGATATGGCTGATCGCTGTGTTGCCACTTATTTTCCTGAAGCAAATAATTTGATAGCACTTGATAACTTTGACCCTCAATGTGGTATTCCTGCGTATAAAAATATTCCAGTAATTTTAGAGAAGGTAAGTGCAGTATTCTAATTGTTTTAAATTCTAACCACCCCTATGTGGGGGGTTTATTTGATCCTCTAAAGGCATATCAACGACATTTCTAAATAACACCGATTTCCCTTCTGTTATTCCGAGTATCTTTACTGCTTTTCTTATCCAATCATTTTCTAATCCTATCGGCTCAACTCACACAACATTGGCGAGCCAGCGTTCCTAGGAGCTCTATAAATAATTCATTCAATATTACCT
>NZ_JAERJY010000235.1:0-2545 GCF_018257375.1 Providencia sp. JGM181
ATCTTGATGATTTACAAAAGATTTATGATTTTTTTATTAATCATAAATAACTACTTTATATATTGGTATAAATATTAAGGTTAATTAAATGTTTAATTAACCTTAACTTTGTTAATATCGAAAATGAAAATTATTCTCATTTAAAAAATATATTTATTAATAATTAATATTTTGCCTTTATTAAAATCTATGATATCTTTCGTCCCACGTCATTGGGGAGTAGCCTGTTCTGGAATGTATTCTTTCCAGAAAATCCGTGTCAACATACTCGTTTGTTTTTAAACGTGGTGCGGATGCCATTTATTGGTTGGCAAGACCATAGACACATAAATACGCCTTTTGGTTGGGGGTAATTTATGTGTATATGGAAACACCCAACCGAGATTATTGTTATGAGCTTTTACGCAACTCTCATCCTTGCCTTCGCGCTCTCTATGGATGCTTTCGCTGTCGCTATTTGTAAGGGCGCAGTGCTCCATAAACCTCGTTTTCGTGAAATTCTTCGTACTGGTTTTATCTTTGGTTTTATTGAAGCTATCACACCGATCATTGGCTGGGGCATTGGTATTTTAGCCAGCCAGTATGTTATCCGTTGGGATCACTGGATTGCGTTTGCCCTGCTATTCATTCTTGGCGGACGTATGATCTGGCAAAGTCTAACCACCAAAGATGAAGATTGCTGCGCTAAACCATCTAGTCACAGTGCAGGAAATTTAGTGTTATCTGCCATCGCCACCAGTCTTGATGCGATGGCAATTGGTTTAGGTCTGGCTTTCCTGCAAGTAGATATCGTCCATACAGCGATGACTATCGGCTTAACCACGATGATAATGGCCACAATTGGAATGATGATTGGCCGTTACGTAGGTCCATTATTAGGAAAAAAAGCAGAGATTTTAGGCGGGCTGGTGCTTATTGCGATTGGATTTAATATCCTCTTTGAGCATCTCGAATTATTTATGTACGCACCATGATCTTCCTGTTCCCCCTGAGTCATTCAGGGGGAACAGTTTGAGATTTAATACGGGTTTTAGTCTTTATATTGATAAACTCGGATCAGAAAATCAGCAGTATAATCTTTCACGTTTCCCTGCTTTAATTGCTGTTTCACCTCTTCAGAAGCTCGCCATGCAAACGGCGTCATCTCTAACAATGCAAATGCCTCTTCTCCTTCAAGATCCATCACATAATTTAAGCGAGTCTCATCAATCAATTTAAAGTCTGGAAGGTCTTCGTCTTTTGCAGGGTGTAATTTCACTTCATCATAAATCAAGGCTTTTAATTCTTGCAGATGTTCTGCTGCCGGCGTTACCGTAATTAAAATTCCCATTGGTGTTAATACTCGGCTTAATTCTTGCGCCTTACAGGGTGCATAAATACGAATAATGGCACTCAAACTCGAATCCGCAAACGGTAAACGATGACTTGAAGCAACACAGAAATTAACTGATTTATAGCGCTTAGCAGCAAAACGGATTGCCACTTTCGATACATCCAGCCCATACACACTAACAGATTTAGATGCCGCCTTTAATGACTGAGCAAAATGATCAGTGTAATACCCTTCCCCACAACCGATATCGAGTATATTTTCACTGCTCTCAGGTAGATATTGAGCGAGCTTGTCAGCGACCTTATCGCGCATTGGCTGATAATGACCCGCATCTAAAAACTGACGACGAGAAACCATCATTTCTAGGCTATCACCTGGATCTTTAGAACGCTTATGCTGTACAGGGAGCAAATTAACATAACCCTCTTTGGCGCAATCAAACTGGTGATTTGCTTCACAACGATAGCTACTGTTAATTAAATTGAGGGGTTTTAAACACAAGGGGCATTGATAATTCATATGGTTACACTGATTTAAAAATAATGCTCAGTATACCATATAAGCTGTCAAGCAGCGCCATGGAATTATACCCCATGGCACCGTGACGTAATCTAGAGGAGTATAGCGAACTTATTTACCTGCTTTAGCCGCTTCAGGTGCTTTGACTTCACCTGGCTGTTTCACTTCACTCTTTTTAACTTCTTTTTTACCATGCTCTGCTTTGGCAACTTCGTGCGTTTTCACACCATGGTTTACATGTTCAGTTTTCGCAGTGGTATTTGCTAATGCAGCACCAGAAACAGCTAATGACAGAACAGTTGCGATTGCTAATAATTTTTTCATTTTGAACGCCTTATTTAAATTCAAACTAACGAGTAATTGGTATAAAACTTATATTTTGGTGTAGCTAAAAATTTAAATGGCTTTTTCGGCACTTTTATCTTTAGTTGCACTCACTTTTTTCTCAGTTTTCACTTTTGCGTGATGAGCTTTCGCTGAGTGATGAGCGGTAGCAATTGGCGCTACTGGCTCAGTTTTGGTTGTTGTATTTGCTAATGCAGCACCAGAAACAGCTAATGACAATACAGTTGCGATTGCTAATAACTTTTTCATACTAAGTACCTTAAGATTAATTTATTAAGCAAGGATGTTCTTGCCACATTAATAAATCATATCTACAGATCATTTCGCAATAGGAGAATATTAAAGACT
>NZ_JAERJY010000236.1:0-2524 GCF_018257375.1 Providencia sp. JGM181
CTTAAGTGTGATGGATAACCTGATTGAAGCGCCATGCCGCGTTTTGAAGCTATCCAAACAGCAAGCACAAGAAAAAGAAAATCTCTCAGAAGTAATGTCTTCTGAAAAGTTCGAGTCCCAAAAAACAGGCTCAGACATCAAGCTAAATAAGAGCAAACGTAAACTAACTAGCTTTTATCACAGCGAGAATGTTGAACGACTTCATAGAGGTATTCCCACGACCAATGCTCATCGCATACCACACTCGTCTAATCGACCTGAAATCAAAGAAACAAGAACATCAGAACTAAGAAAAGCAATTATACAAACTGGTAAATAGTCAACTGTGCATTGTTCACTGCTAAGTTGCAGAAGAGACCATTCTGCAACTTAGCACACAACTTATTTCAATAATTTATTTATTGCCGTTTCTAACTTCGCCATCCCGCTATTAATTTCATCTTCAGAAATAATCAGCGATGGTGTAAAGCGTAATACATTCGTGCCTGCATTCAGCATCATCAGCCCTTCTACCGCGCAAGCTTGCAGAATATCTTTTGAGCGATTCAGTAACTTGCCATTTAGTTCTGCGCCAATTAATAAGCCCATTCCACGAATTTCAGCAAAAATGCCATATTGATCATTAAGCTTATTTAAATGCGCGACAAATAACTCACGACGCTTAGCAACACCATCAAGGACTTCATCGGTATTGATAATATCAAAAGCAGCATTACCCACCGCACACGCCAGCGGATTACCGCCATAAGTGGTTCCGTGTGAACCCACTTCCATCGTATTCGCAATGTCCGCGGTTGTGATCATCGCACTAATAGGGAAACCGCCTCCGAGGGCTTTTGCGGTAGTTAAAATATCGGGAACGATATCATAGTGCATATAAGAGAATAATTTCCCCGTACGCCCCATTCCACTTTGCACTTCATCAAAAATAAGCAGTGCATTATTTTCATCACAAAGCTTACGTACTCCTTGCAAAAATTCTGATGTCGCAGGGGTGACGCCACCTTCCCCTTGAACCGGCTCCAATACCACCGCACAAGTATTTTCATCAATCACAGCTTTAACGGCTTCAAGGTCATTAAAAGGCACATGAATAATATCCGCAGGCTTTGGACCAAAACCATCTGCATATTTCGCTTGTCCACCGACTGAGACAGTAAATAATGTTCTGCCGTGAAACGCTTGCTTGAATGCAATGATCTTCGTTTTATATGGGCTATATTTGGTGATAGCATAACGACGCGCTAACTTGAATGCGGCTTCATTCGCTTCAGAACCAGAGTTCACAAAAAATGCACGATCTGCAAACGTTGCTTTGGTTAATTTTTGAGCCAGTTTTAACGCCTGTTCATTGGTAAAAACATTGCTCACATGCCACAGTTTTTCGCTTTGTTCACGAACAGCAGCGACTAAACTTGGATGGCAATGACCCAGCGCTAAAACCGCGATCCCACCTGCGAAATCAATATATTCTTTACCTTGCTGATCCCAAACACGACTACCTTCGCCTTTAACTGGAATAAATTCAGCTGGCGAAAAAATAGGTAACATAACCTGATCAAAAGTTTGCCGATTGACTACGTGTTGTTCTGACATACCCCTCACCTGCTCTTTATCGAATGCTTAAGTGAAAATATAAGCATCAAATATGAATAAAAAATCAATAAAGAGCAATAGGGAAGGGTAAAATATGCATAATTAATTTTGCTATTCGCAAAAATCAACCACTAATATTTGAGAAAATTACTCAACAACTCATGACCTTGTTCGCTGAGAATACTTTCAGGATGGAATTGAACCCCTTCAATTGGCAGGGTTTTATGGCGGATTCCCATAATTTCATCGATATCCCCGTTATTCAGTGACCATGCGGAGACATCAAAAGAGGCTGGTAGTGTTTCTGCCGCAATCACTAAAGAGTGATAGCGAGTGACCGTTAAAGGCCGATTCAGTCCTTTAAATACCCCTTGATGATTATGGTGGATAGATGATGTTTTGCCGTGCATCACTTCTCTCGCTTTCACGACAGAGGCACCAAACGCTTGCCCAATGGCTTGATGACCTAAGCAGATCCCCAAAATGGGCACTTTTCCGGCAAAATGTTTTATCGCTTCCAGAGAAATCCCTGCCTCATCAGGCGTGCAAGGACCCGGTGAAATGACCAAATGGGTTGGAGCCAATTGTTCAATTTCTTCAATGGTAATTTCGTCATTACGTTTCACCAGCACTTCCGCCCCTAGTTCGCAGAAATATTGGTATAAGTTGTATGTAAATGAATCGTAATTATCAATAAGTAAAAGCATAGTAGCCTATCCGACTGATTTTTATCATTATAAGTTTTTTTGTTTATGCATAATTCGTGGCGGTTAGCAATTAGAACGCGTCCCAAAAACCATAAATTATCACAAAGGGCGGCTATCATAGCACAGCCAAGACAGGAAAATAGCCTATTTACGTCAAGTAACCCACTTTCAGTACAAAATTTCCATATAAAAATCATGGGATTATATTCACAAGAATATAA
>NZ_JAERJY010000237.1:0-2410 GCF_018257375.1 Providencia sp. JGM181
CGGCGAGGTTCAACCGCATCCCCCATCAGGGTAGTGAACAGCTGGTCAGTTGCAATGGCATCTTTGACCGTTACACGCATCATGCGGCGAGTTTCAGGGTTCATGGTGGTTTCCCAAAGTTGTTCTGGGTTCATTTCACCAAGACCTTTATAACGCTGTACGGATAAACCACGACGAGATTCACGGCTTAACCAATCTAATGCTTGCTCGAAGTTGTCGATATTCTGGCGACGTTCACCACGTTGAATATAAGCGCCTTCTTCGATTAATCCACCGATGATGTCACCTAATTCGGTGATACGGCGGTATTCGCTACCATGAACGAAGTCGAAATCGAGGTTGTAGTCGCTATCAACACCATGGGTACGGATACGAATAGTTGGTTCGAATAGTTGACGCTCGCGGTTTTCATGAATGATATAGCTGTAAGAGCTACCCGCTTGCTCGTTCTCTTCTAAACGTGCCACTAAGGTTTTTGCCCACTCTTCAACTTGCGCGCTATCTTTCAGTGCTTCTTCAGTCAGTGTGGATTGATACACTAAGCTGTTCAGCAGCGCTTGTGGGTATAAGCGCTCAAGACGGCGGATAATACGGTGTGCAGCATTGTATTCAACAACCAGTTTTTCCAGTTGTTCGCCTTTCATTGCTGGGGCTTCTGCGCTTAAGTGCAGCTCAGCGCCATCCAGCGCGATAGAGATCAGATAGTCGTCCATCGCTTCGTCGTCTTTAATGTATTGCTCTTGTTTACCGCGTTTTACTTTATACAGTGGCGGCTGAGCAATAAAGATGTGACCACGTTCAACGATTTCTGGCATTTGACGGTAGAAGAAGGTCAACAGTAACGTACGAATGTGCGAACCATCGACGTCGGCATCCGTCATGATAATGATGCTGTGATAACGCAGTTTATCTGGGTTATATTCATCACGACCAATACCACAGCCTAATGCAGTGATCAGTGTTGCGACTTCTTGGGAAGAGAGCATTTTATCGAAACGCGCTTTTTCCACGTTCAGGATTTTACCTTTCAGTGGCAAAATTGCTTGGTTCTTACGGTTGCGACCTTGTTTTGCAGAGCCGCCCGCAGAGTCCCCTTCCACTAAGTACAGTTCAGATAATGCAGGGTCACGTTCTTGGCAGTCTGCCAGTTTACCCGGCAAGCCTGCTAAATCTAATGCCCCTTTACGGCGGGTCATTTCACGCGCTTTACGTGCAGCTTCACGCGCACGAGCAGCATCAATAATTTTGCCAACAACGATTTTAGCGTCGTTTGGATTTTCTAATAAATATTCAACTAGCTTCTCATTCATCATGGTTTCTACAGCGGTTTTCACTTCTGAAGAAACGAGTTTTTCTTTGGTCTGAGAAGAGAATTTTGGATCTGGCACTTTCACAGAAATAACGGCAATTAAGCCTTCACGAGCATCGTCACCTGTTGCGTTGACCTTGCTTTTCTTCTGGTAGCCTTCTTTTTCCATGTAGTTGTTCAGGGTACGGGTCATCGCAGCACGGAAGCCCGCTAAGTGGGTACCGCCATCACGCTGAGGAATGTTGTTGGTAAAGCAGTAAACATTCTCTTGGAAACCATCGTTCCATTGCATGGAAACTTCCACGCCGATGCCGTCTTTCTCAGTGGAGAAATAGAATACGGATGGGTGAATTGGGGTTTTGTTACGGCTCAGGTACTCAACGAATGCCTTGATCCCACCTTCATAGTGGAAATGGTCTTCTTTGCCATCACGTTTATCAATTAAACGGATGGAAACCCCTGAGTTTAAGAATGAAAGTTCACGTAAGCGTTTTGCCAGAATGTCGTATTCGAATTCGGTGACACCTTTGAAGGTATCCATGCTTGGCCAGAAACGTACGCGAGTCCCTGTTTGGTCAGTTTCACCAACCACAGTCAGAGGACCTTGTGGCTCCCCGTGCTTGTACACTTGCTCGTGGACTTTACCATCACGGCGGATCACTAATTCAAGTTTTTCAGATAAGGCGTTAACAACCGAAACACCTACACCGTGCAGACCACCGGAAACTTTATAGGAGTTGTCGTCAAATTTACCGCCAGCGTGCAGAACAGTCATGATGACTTCTGCAGCGGAGACACCTTCTTCTTCGTGGATGCCCGTAGGGATACCACGTCCATCATCTTGGACAGAGACGGAGTTATCGGCATGGATAGTGATGACGATATCGTCACAGAAACCAGCTAAGGCTTCATCGATAGCGTTATCCACAACCTCGAAGACCATGTGATGAAGACCTGTTCCATCGTCGGTATCACCGATATACATGCCCGGGCGCTTACGCACCGCATCCAGTCCTTTTAATACCTTGATACTTGAGGAGTCATATGTATTCGACATCAACGTTTCCTGCTCTTTCTATTCCTGAGGTTGAACTTCTATTT
>NZ_JAERJY010000238.1:0-2375 GCF_018257375.1 Providencia sp. JGM181
GATTTTAGGTTATTTATAAAGTTCTCAAATTCAGGTGGTTGCCATAATTAATTTTTTAATAAAAACTGGAGGCAAATGGATAACGTAATAGAAAAATCACTTGCAACTAACCATACTGGTTATTTCTATGTGATGAACTGCTCTTTGCAGGAGCTAAAGTCTGTTAGTGTCACGCATTCTACAGATTATCCTCATAGTATGCTTAATATTACTGCTGATTACAGTAATCTAAAAAATATGAGCACAACTAAATTAGGACATTCATTTCCATATGAGACAGGTTTTTTATCTCATTTTGATTACTGGACTGTTGAAATAGAAACAGTATCTGGGTACAAATATAAAACTAATGACTATTTTCTTTGTAATTTAAATTTCGACGATGATGGTTTTGTATATATGGCTATTCTTCCCGATTTATCAGTCCATACTATTTTTTCTTACTCATCAGGGTGTGTAAATCATTTGAAAAATAACTTCACAAAATAGGATTTATATCATGAAGAAAAAAATAATTTTATTAGTCTGTGTGTTGTCTTCAAGTTTTTCAATGGCAAATAAGAATATTATAAATAAGGCATTTTCAGATAATTGTAATGCCTATCTCAACAAAGAAAAAAGAATTTCCACTATCACATTAGGTGAGCAAGATGTATTTAATAAAAGGGCTTTTTTTACAATAACTCTACGTGATGGAGATGCGGATACAAAGGAAATATCTATATTGGAATCGGTTGGGAACGAGTATGGTAGAGCAATGTTCCAGCTTATGAATACTGCATATTTATCAAATTCAAATATTAAAATAACCAGCTGTTCATCAAATAAAATCAGTGCAGCATCAATATCCTATAAATAAAATGTAAATTGTTTTGATAGTAAGAGGGTAATTATTACCCTCATTTTTATAAGTCGCTTAGATATTTCTGATTAAAAATAGGTTTACGTTATACATCAGGAAGTTCTATCCAGTTTTTTGACTAACCAAAGCCCACTTTGCTTCATGGCGTAGCCAAATAAAACGCCGACAATAAGTGACGGGATAGTCAATTGCCAATTTCCTTGTGCTGCAAAGGTTGCACAGGCACCAATAAAGGTTCCTGGAATATAGGCAAACCACGATTTTTGGGCTTGAAAACACATTATAAAAGCGATAACAGTGGTCACAAAGTAGCCTGCAAAATTAGGCAGATCATGGGTGAGTTTATCGCTATGAATAATAACTAATCCCCAAACAACACCACTTAGCGCTGTTAATGCTGTCACCAGCAAACCCTTCACACCATCTTTCGGATAGGCAAAATAAGCGGTACATCCTAAAAATCCAGCCCAACTGATCAAGCCAAATACATCAGCAACCCATGCCCATAACCCAGAAAGAATAGCAGTCGTTAATGACAGAGAAAAAAGTAGTTTCACAATGATGACTTTATAAATAAGAATTTGAGAAAGCAGAGCATTGTATAGAGGGATTTTAATTGTTGCAATTAAATGATGGATAATCAGCACAGAGAAAAGACATAATGTATGAGTTAAAATTGAGAACGGTGAATTAAATTCAATTTTGGAAAATTGAATAGGGATATTGATAATTAATCGTTAAATAAAAATTAGCATCAATTTACATTGATGCTAATAAATATGGCGAGAAGAATAAAGATAGTTATTGGTTAAAGATTACCAACCGTAAGCAATACCTGCACCGATAACGGCTCTATCCGAGTTATTCCAAGAAATAGAACTACGCAGATTTAAGTTTTGCTTAACTTGATACTGAGCTCCAGCTGCGATGGCGTTACCGTTTTTAAAGTTACCTAAGCCTAATCCAGCGCTAAAACGTGTATTTGTGGTGTAAGGAATATTGGTCATTGCTGCAACTGAAGCAATACCAGCATTTGCATCACGAGCCGTTTGGTGGATTTTACTTTCCATTTGGTCAACTCGGGTATTTAGTTTTTTAAGCTGTTGTGTCTGAATTTTTTCTTGTTTATCAATTTTATCAAAACGATCAATATTAAGCATTTGTTGATTACGTAAAATTAAATCAGCATGGGCTTTGCTATTTTTTTCTGCATCTTCAATTAATTGGCTTGTAATTAGATCACTTTCTTTAATGTCTTTATCGAGCTTTTCTATGGCAATATTCAGTTGTTTGGTATCTGTTTCATGTTTTTTGTTTGTGTCATCAATTAATAAAGTCGTAATCGCTTCACTTCTAAAAACTTCATCATCAACATATTTTTTATTCTTCATTTCACTATCATTAAAGTTTTTTTCTAAATCAGATAAAGAGCTTTGTAATTTCTTAATGGAATTTCCTTTTTCAGCTATGTTTTTTTCTTGATTGTTATTTTCTTGGCTTAAATTATTAATAG
>NZ_JAERJY010000239.1:0-2258 GCF_018257375.1 Providencia sp. JGM181
GGTCAATAGGGTCAACGGGGTCAATAGGGTCGACAGGGTCAACTGGCGGCTCCACATAAAAACTGGTCAAATACCAGTTTTTATAATTCGTACCTGGAATATAGCCACCGCGCAGTAGCGTGTAATCATAAGCGCCTGCAACAATACGTCCGCTTTGCTTAAACTCCCCAAGGGAGCGACCTGCAACGGTAATCAGTTCAATGCCTTTTTCAGTTTGTGCGCCTTTTCCATAAATATTATTCACATAAACCGTGGTATTACCGGTGCTATCACCATAGATGATTAATTTATCTGTTTTTGAATCATCCCCACCCAGTTCAGTATTGAAATAGAGAGAGCCATTATCAGCCTTATAACCATTAAGAATATTCAAATGCGTTTGTGTTTGGTTGTCCCTTGAAAGCTTAACGACTCCACGGTTATCCAGTGATGAAATTTTTTGGCCAAATCCATTGAGGTCAAACTGGCTGAAGTTTTTAACATCGACACGGCTTCCAAAGGCGTTTTGATTGCCTGCTTTTAACGCACCATCGTTGATAACCACAATGCCACCATGCAGGTTGTTATCTCCTGCAAACGTGATGGTATTGGTATTGTTTTTCACCACATTGATGGTATTAATCAGATTCGGGGCAAAATCATTATCATTTTGATAATTGAACACTAATCCCGCCTGCATAGGGAGTTTATCGCCATCAAACTGGTAGTTATTCTTGCCAGTAAAGCCTTCGATACTCTCGGTATTTAATTCTCCCGCTAGACCACCATCACCATGATAAATAACGGCATTGAAGTAATTACTGTCTTTGTTTAAGTTGATTTTTTGGGTGGTGACGTTCCCGCCAGCCAGCAGGTTAAGGGTACTTCTTCCTAGAATACTTGGAAGAAGCTTTGTTTTACCGAGAGTTATCTCTTCGGCAGAGACCAAGCCACCGTCTGCAATGGTGATTTCATGGTTGACGTTATCCCCTAAGATGAGGTGGTTTTGAGCGGTGATTTTTGATTGCTCGCCAGTTACGATTACGGTTGGATGCGGCGTGTTGATATCGTAAGGGTCAACCGTTGCGGACTCTCCCGTACCCAAAGTGATATTTTTAGCGTTTATTTCAGCGCCATCTTCGACAGTTAATAAGCTTCGTAAATTTCCTCCAGTAGTAAAATCTTCAGCCACATCAATGGAGGAGCCTTGACCGGAAATTAATAGGGAGACAGGGGAATTATCACTCCACACTTTATGTACACCGGCATGGAAGTTTTTCGCTTTAATTTTACCGCCAGACAAAATATTCAGTTCACTGGGGGTATCTGGTTCGGCATTTCCAAAGTTTTTGGCAAAGTAAACGTCTTCTTGAACGTTTAATAATCCGTTATTTTTGATATTTAAAACCGTTTTTAGGGATGCTCCGTCATAGTTTATGTTCATATCATGTATGACGACATTTTCAGCTTCAATAACACCGTCATTATCGATATTGATTGTGACAATGCCGATTGGGAATCGATTACTATCAAATGAGGAGGCTGTTAAATCTTGATTAACTTTTAAGATGGAACCTTTGCCATCGACATTTAAGGTATATTGCGCTTTCTCGTCAAGATTGGTGCCCCGATAATTGCCCATAGAAAATTTATCGGTATAAACTTGAGCGCCATTAAGAATATCAATACCTGATTGCGAGGGGGTTTTTGTGTATCTGTTATGAATGCTGATGACACCAAGATTCAAGGTGTTTTTGTTATTCCAGATAGCATCGCTTCCTGAAACCGTGACACTTCCAGATTCTCCAAAATAATCAGTGATAACTGTGCTATTGGTTTCTAGCGTTCCAGATTTAACAAAAACTTTTCCATTTCTTATATGTAAATCTTCAAGATCTAAAATTTCATTTTTATCATCTAACTCTTTGACTTCACCATTTGTAATGGTGGCAGCATGACCTGTTGAAGCCATTATAAGTAAAAAAAGATAATTTACTGGATAATAGCGTTTTTTATTTTTCATGTGAAACCATCCTTGACGTTTAATTTTAAAAATTAAATCAAGTTATTAGCAGTGTAATGATGCCCAGCGAGCTGTTAGGCTACTGATGCAGTTACGGGAATATTTAAATTATTTTTAAGCTCTTATTGTTAAATTAATGAGCATTGATTTTATGGGTGAATTTTTTTTAGCCTTTAATAAAGTTATCTAAATTTGACTATTAAGTGGAAAAGTTAATGACAATGTTATCGGTTGGAACTGTGTGTCTAATTTATAA
>NZ_JAERJY010000023.1:0-31872 GCF_018257375.1 Providencia sp. JGM181
GTTTTCATTTCTTTCTCCAATAATATTGAAATAAAGAACAATTAATTATTTCGATAAAATCAATTTTTATTAAAACTAGATAATATAAAGCACAGTCTACTTTTATATAAAAAATGAGCCTAATTTTTTAGTTTGAAAAAGCCAATAAATATTGCTAAATTTTCACTGATGAAAATCAGACCTTGCTAACACAACCATTAGATTAGGAAACATATCTATGATACCAAATAAAATTACCATCCTAGTTAATCATTCAATTTACCCTGTTATTGGTACAAATTATTCTCGTCAAAACCACAAACGTACAATTAAATTAATAGAGTATTTAATTGAATATGAACCTGACCATTCACTAATTGAAATCATGTGTAATAGAATTAATTTTTACGAGGAAAATGCCATGGAGTTTTCCAATTTCAATATATCACTGAAAGCTAAAGCAAAGCCGAATACATTAATCTAAATTAGATACAATTTTTAGATTTAATTAAAACATTTTCACCTTCTTATATTATTTATATTACTTCATAATTAATTATTGAAGGCATATTCATTTCAACTAGATTACCATCTATAGCAGCAACAGCATCTGGGTTTTCAACACTCACCACTCCTTATCCCAGCCTTTAACCTCACCTAGTGTTGAACCTCGCTCTACTACACGAAGCTCCAACTCTAAGGAAGCAAGAATTTTGAATAATGTTCCAAGTTTTGTTGACTCCGGTTTGCTTTCAAAATCTGAGACCGTAGCCTGCTTAATTCCCACTAGTTCAGCAGTTTCTGCTTGAGTCAATTTGCTTTTCTTACGATATTCACGAATTGTGGTAGATAGCATAAGGGGAGTTGTTATTTTCATTTTACCTCCGACAATTATCATTTCTTTTATACCCTATAAAGGCTAAAAGAAAATTACCCCCTAAAGGGGATAAATCAAGAATATCCTCCGTAAGGGATAAAGTACGTTCTATGGTGATAAATAAAAAAGAGTTATATCGGGTAATTAACTGGATGCGCTATTCATGTTTTTTATATTTATACATCTAAGCTGCCTATGTGGCAGTGAACGTTGGATTGTGCCTATCGCGACAGGTTATCAATTTCTAAGCTGCCTGTACGGCAGTGAACTATAACTTATCAGAGATAAAACAAATCACAACAACCGATTAGCGCAAAATACACCAAAATACCTTCCGTTTTCAGTTAACAAATAACCTATTGTTTACTCAGCAATTTATTAAAAAGCAAAAAACAAAGGTCAAATTTATCGTGAAAAATACTATAAGCCAACAACAGAAAAATAAACTCTGTTATTTCGAACGAGAAAAGCGGAAATATAGATTGGAATATAAATATTAAAACGCTAAAAAATTAGGCGAGAAAAATCAGAAGGGAAAATTGAAAATAATCTCAGAAGAAAACCCGCACCCGATACACATGCCACTGCTACAGGGTGCGGTAAAAATCAATTAACGGCCGCCAAATAATGACATGCTGTTTAGATCTTTGAAAATATCTTGAGAAGCTTGGAACATCGCCTTCTCTTTATAATAATCCGTTGTGGCTGCGGTCCAGTTAGTCTCTAACAACTCACTTTTACGTGCCGAATTCTGGATTGAACGGGTATCCGCTAAGAAATCAAGTTTATCAATCTCTTGCAGCTGTAAACCCTGCTTCGCTTCGATATTGGAAATTTGATCCAATGCCGCTTTGATACCACGGTTAGCCGTGTCCATACCCGCTTGCGCTCTGTCTAAATCCGCTTGCGGTGCATTTTCTTGTGGAATGCCCAGCGCTTTGATGCCTTCGTTCAATGCTTTAAACACATTGACCATCCCCCCACCATCGGTTTCAAACACTTGTGCACCTGTGAAATAGGTAGTCATTTCACGCTCACTCGCGACGTTCTGAGTGATTGGCTTATCGCCACCGTGGTACAGCACCTCACCGTCAGCATCAATTTCAAATGGCGGCTTATCGGATTTAAAGCCTGCAAAAATATAGCGACCATTACCGTCGGTGGTGTTACCCAGGGCAACCAATTGATCTTTTAGACCAGTCAGTTGCTCAGCCAGTGAGTTTCGGTCTTTATCACTCAGAGCACCTTGGTTAGAGGCTTGAATGATAGTGGTATCGATTTGCGTCGTGACATCCGTCATTTGAGTCAGAATACTCATTTGCAGCGTCATACCTGTTTTCGCGAAACCACGGCTGGTCACATATTGCTGGTTACGGTTTTCAGACTGGTTAATACGCACGGCTTGGGATGACGCTTGCGGGTCATCCGAAGGCTTATTTACGCGGTGTCCTGAAGCTATTTGGCTCCCTGCCTCCATCCAACGAGATTGGGCGCTATTCATGTCCTGCAAGCGTTGATGGAAAATCATATTGGTACTTAAACGCATCGCTTAAATCCTTATTAAATTCTGATTAAAACCCAGTATTTTTAATTAATTAGAACGCACGCATTAATGCATTGAATAAATCATCAACCGTCTTTAATACCTGAGCATTAGCATTAAAGAATTGCTGAATTTTTTGCATCTGAATGCTCTCTTCATTCATGTTGACCCCTGAAATTTCTTGCTCTTGGCGATAGAAACTTTCGGTCATTTTATTCTGGGTTTCAGAATCAATTTGCGCTTGCTTAGTGCGGCTTCCCACATCATTGACTAATGTTGCGTAAAAATCAGAGAACGTCGAGCCACCATCAATCAGTTTTTGATCTTGCAGCTTAACTAACTCTTTGATGTTTTCGTTATCTCCTGGACCACCATCTTTGCTGCCTGCTTTTGCAAACTGCGAAGAATCCGTCACTAGCGTTGACATACTGTTAATCACGCCATTCATCGGTTTAACGACGAAAGTATCTCCTTGAGCAGGAGAATTGGTCGTGATTTTGAGTTCAATACCTTCAAATTTCAGTGAGCCTGGAGTGCTAGTATCAACTTTGACGTCAACGCCATCTGGTAAACGGGTCACATTCCATTTGCCGCCATCAAAACGCATTTCATAGTTTTTGCCCGTCACTTGAGAAACATCGCTGTAACTCAGGTCAAAGTCAGTTTTGCCAGTATTGTAGGTGTTGCTGACCACAGAGCCTTTACCAATCGCGAAAAAGTCTTTGCCAGTTTCGCCATTAGAATCAAAGCCTTTTTGGTGGATTTCATTAAATTTAGTCGCGAAAACTAACGCTAATTTATTGATTTTTTGATAAGCAGGGTCGAGCACTTCTTGGCGTGAACGCAAAATACCGCTCAATTCACCGCCTTTGAACGCTTCGTCAGGAATTTCACGAACTTGGTCATTCGCACCCACAAAACCAATACTAAAACGGCTGTCATCTTTTGAAGATGGCACCGCTTCTAAGCGGTTAGCTTTTTCGCCCGTGACTAACGGTAAACCGTTGGCAAAGGTCACGTTGTAGTTACCATTTTGCTCGATAACTTTAACGCCAACTAGCGAGTTAACTTCATTCACTAAGCGGTCACGCACATCCAGCAGGTCATTAGGCTCTGAACCACTGACGGAGCGCACGCGCGCGATTTGTTGGTTTAATCCCGCAATTTTTTCTGCGTAGATGTTGATATCTTTCACCTTATTTTCAATTTGGCGGTTGATATCACGTTCCATCTCTTGCAGTTGCTTATCAGCTTCTTTGAATTGAGAAACTAACGCGTTGGATTGACCTAAGAAAACATCAAGCAGCGTTTTGTCGCTCGCATCACTGCTAGCTGTATCCAGCGCAGTAAAGAAGCTTCCGATGCTACCAGACAAGTCTTCGACATCGTTTGTCAGCAAATCATCAACTTTGTTGCAGTTTTTCACATACGCTTCGAAATCACCGCTACGCGCGCGGGATTGGCTATATTGCGCATTAACAAATTCATCAAACTCACGGCGAACATGGCTGAAATAGGTGCCGTTACCAAAATAACCATTAGGTGTCATCGTACCGGGATTCTCCCCGAAAACAGCACTTTGGCGGTGATAGTAACCTACGCCGGCGTTCGCTAAGTTGTTAGAAATAACACTTAACCCGCCTTGCGCAGCGTTCACACCACTGAGCGCATTATTCATTACATTGTTCAGCATAAGCTTTTCCTATTCTTGGGACTGAGCGCTTTGATTGGCTGACTCAATCTCAGCGCTAGCCACTCAAAATTTTTCACTTATTTATTTATCGGAAAATTGGCGCAAATGTTTAGCGCAAACTTTGATTTATTGCGATGCTTTAAAAGATATCGTTTAAGTCGATGTTATAAGCTTGAATCGCCCGTGACGCCGAGGTATTCACCACACTGCCTGAACCACGAATCTGGTTAATTAACGTGATCAGTTTGTCTGAATATCCAGGGTCGGTCGCATACCCCGCTTTATGAAGTCGACGTGCGGCAATTTCAGGGGTTGCGGCGTGTTTAACGTCTTTATAGCGAGGATTCTCCGTTAACAGGCTGATGTAGTCGGAAATCGCCTCTTCATAGGAACCATAAACACGAAAATCATCGCGCATTTTGATAGTTTTGCCGTTGATCACTTCCGTGGTCATAATATTCGTGACCGGTCCTTGCCAATTTTTACCCGCTTTAATACCGAATAAGTTATGGCTGGTTTTGCCTTCCGCCGTCAAAATTTCGCGTTTTCCCCAACCGCTTTCTAATGCCGCTTGCGCCAGAATTAAGAAATGAGAAATACCGCTTTTTTCACTGGCATTTTTAGCAGGCTCAATCAATTGATTGATGAAATTGCTGCTATTGAGTGACAAGGATTTGATTTGCTTAAATGGCGATGCCAGTGCATCCCCCATGGCAGGAGCGAATCGTCGTACCATTTGCTCTAAAGCAAACGGCGGTAACGATTGTAGATCCTGCTCATTGAGTGGCATAAAAGCGCCTTGTGCAGGTGAGCTTGGCGATTGATCTCGGGTCAGTTGCTGATACATCATTTCCCCGAAACCAAGCCCTTTTTGGGCAAGGTCTTGGGCAATTTGTTGGTCATACATGCTGGTCATCATGCGCGTTTGGTCGCTGGAAAACATGCCATCCTGCGGTAATGCTGAACGCATACTTTTGAGCATCATTTCCACAAATGTCGCTTCCAGTTGCTGCGTCACTTGACGCAGCCCTTGTTCTGGCGATTTGTTTAATTCGCCTTTTAAACTGGTCAGCGACTGGACATCATACGCAGCCCCTTGTAATAACTGCATATCGCTCATTAGATAATCTCCAATTTCGCACGTAAGCAGCCAGCACTTTCCATCGCTTGCAGAATAGACATCAAGTCTGTTGGCGTTGCTCCTAACGTATTGAGCGCTTGGATAACTTGGTTAAGTTGAACGCTTGCATTCACTTTTTGTAGCGCCCCACCTTGCTCTTTCACGCCAATATTGGTGTTACGAGTAACCACCGTTTGTCCACCAGCAAATGGCGTATTCGGTTGGTTAACTTGGGTTTGACGGTCAACCGTCACGGCTAAGCTACCATGCGCGACCGCGCAACTGTCTAAGGTGACACTGCGGTTGATCACTACTGAGCCGGTGCGTGAATTCAAGATAACTTTGGCTTCTGCCATCGGTGTACGTACGTTCAGCTCTTGAACTCGTGATAAAAAGCGGACTTGGTCCGTGTTATTTGCAGGAACGAGTAATTGAACAGTTCGTGAATCTAATGCGCGTGCTGAACCCATTCCACCCAGACGGTTAATCGCATCTGAAATGTCTTGCGCTAATGCGAAACTGTCTTCGTTAAGTTGCAGGTTGATAGCACCACTTTGCCCAAAGCTACTGGCCAGTTCACGCTCAATCGTTGCACCATTCGTAATACGCCCACCATTAAGCTGATTGACTTTTACACTGCTTCCACCCGCGCTAGCCCCTGCGCCGCCCACTAAAACGTTACCTTGCGCCATCGCGTAAATTTGCCCATCAACCCCTTTTAATGGGGTCATCAACAAGGTACCACCACGTAAGCTTTTTGCGTTACCCATCGAGGAAACAACAACATCCACCGATTGACCAGAGCGACCAAATGGCGGCATCTTCGCCGTGACCATAACTGCAGCAACGTTTTTCAGCTGCATGTTGGTGCCTGGAGGAACGGTAATCCCCATTTGGGACAACATGTTATTTAAGCTTTGAGTGGTAAATGGCGTTTGCATGGTTTGGTCACCCGTTCCATCCAATCCGACCACTAAACCATAACCAATTAATGGGTTATCTCTCACCCCTTGTACCGTGGTGAGATCTTTAATTCGTTCGCTGTAGGCAGGAGCAACAAATAGGCTCCCGAAAAGGCAAACAAATGAAATGAGAACGAATAATTTGTTTTTCATTGATTTTTCTCGGCTATTAGCTGACGGATATTCACTTAGTAAGGGGATACATTTAAGAAGAAACGCTGTAACCACCCCATTGTTTGGGATTCGTTAATATAGCCATCACCAACGTATTCAATCCGAGCATCTGCCACTTGCGTGGAACTTACATTGTTATCTGCGCCAATCGTGCGCGGGTTCACCACGCCGGAGAAACGAATAGATTCCGTTCCCTGATTAATCGCAATGCGTTTTTCACCCACGACATGCAAATTGCCATTTGCTAATAACTGGTCAACGGTCACTGTAATTGTGCCTTTAAAGGTATTGTTGGCATTTGCGCCACCTTTACCGTTAAAATCGCTGTTTCCCTTCACATCAATTTCTGTGTTGCTACCGCCTAACCAACCTTGCATAAATCCAGGCAGAATCGCTGCCAAAAATCCGGTTTTTCCGCTACGGTTTGCATTTGCCGACGAGTTTTTACTCGCACTCACGTTCTCTTGTAGGTTGATCGTTAAGATGTCGCCAACGTTACGTGGTCTTCTGTCTTCAAATAGCGGCTGGTAACCGTAGTAAGCAGGTTGAGCACTTTGAAAAATAGCACCGTTAGGAGCAGGTGCTGTGGGTGCAGTCGGTACTGCACTGGTTTGTGTGTCCACCAGCGGGCGTGGCTTAATATGTGCACAGCCATTTAATGTGACCGCCACTGCCGCAACCAAACAGACGGATTTTGTGGTCTGTAACACTGTTTTTTTCCGCTTAGGAACAATACCGTTTTCAATCATCATGCGACTCTTTTGCTACTGGATACCTTTGTCATCACGAAAGGCAGTTCACGATGTTATTCATGAACTGCCATCCTTACTTACAGCTGTGTCAGACGTTGCAGCATTTGGTCTGATGCAGAAACTGCCTTGCTGTTAATTTCGTATGCACGTTGAGTTTGGATCATGTTCACCAACTCTTCGGCAACGTTAACGTTTGAAGTTTCTAACATGCCTTGATACAGCAACCCTGCACCGTTGGTGCCCGGAGCACTCTCATTCGGTGCACCTGAACTTGCTGTTTCCATATACAAGTTTTCACCCATGCTTTCTAAGCCAGCATCGTTAATAAAGGTGGTTAACGTAATTTGACCGATTTGCTGTGGTTGGTTGTCCCCATATACGGTGACAGAAACCGTACCATCACGGGCAATACTCAAGCTGTTGGCGTTTTCTGGGATCATAATCGCCGGAACAACTTGGTAACCGCTTGATGTCACTAACTGGCCATCTTGGTTACGCTGCAAAGCACCATCACGGGTGTAAGCATCGGTACCATCTGGCATCTGAACGTGTAAAAAGCCTTGGCCTTTAATGGCGATATCTGTCGTTGTACCGGTTTTGTTCAAGTTACCTTGGCTATGAATACGCACTGTCGCCACTGGGCGCGCACCGGTACCCATTTGTAAACCTGATGGTAATGAGGTTTGTTCTGAACTCATCGCACCTGGTTGACGGATATTTTGGTACATTAAGTCTTCAAATACCGCACGTTGGCGTTTAAAACCATTGGTGCTGACGTTTGCCAAGTTGTTGGAAATTACGTCTAGGTTA
This sequence comes from Providencia sp. JGM181, assembly GCF_018257375.1. NCBI lineage: Bacteria > Pseudomonadati > Pseudomonadota > Gammaproteobacteria > Enterobacterales > Morganellaceae > Providencia > Providencia sp. JGM181. The sequence goes on from NZ_JAERJY010000023.1 coordinate 7,911, forward strand.
GTTTGTTGAGCATCAAGCCCTGTTTTTGCAATCCATAAAGAGCGGATCATAGTCATTCCTTACTAACATTTGCCGACTAGCGGCTAGCTGTTAGTGATTAACTGATAGTAAGTAGTTGATTGGCACGCTGCGCATTTTCGTCTGCGCTGTGGATCACTTTCATTTGCATTTCAAAATGGCGAGCATTAGCAATCATGGAGACCATGGCTTCAGCGGCATTGACGTTACTGCCCTCAATTGCCCCGGAAGTCACAACAGCACGTTCACTCATCGGTAATCCGTTACCATTCGCCGCTTGCGCCTGAGGAGACAAATGGAATAACCCATCTTCGCCACGAACTAAGTCTTGCGGCTGCGCTTCAACCACCTTGAGACGACCAATCTGTCCCAACATGGTTGGCGGATCGGTTGCTAGCAAAGCCGTAATGGTGCCATCATTACCAATGGTTAATTCCGCGTTAGGTGGCACATTGATAGCCCCACCATCCCCTTGCAACACGCGCTCACCAATCATTAATTCACCGTCTGGCGAAATTTGAATGTTACCGTTGCGGGTATACGCTTCCGTGCCATCGCCTAAAGCGACTGCCAAAAAGTGTTTATCATTCAACGCAACATCCATTGGTCTACCGGTATAGTTCAGTTGACCTTGGCTCATATCCGCACCGGGTGTTGATGCGACAACTAGCGTACGCGTCTGCTCGGTATCACCGTGAATAGGCACCGCGCGCATCGCTGACAGCTGGGCTTTAAAGCCTGCTGTTGAAACGTTCGCAATGTTATTCGAAACAATACTTTGATTTTCAAGCGCATGACGCGCCCCGCCCATTGCGGTATAAATGACATGATCCATCGCCAGCCTCTAGGATTAACGTAAGTTAACCAGTGTTTGTAACATCTGGTCTTGGGTCTTAATGGTTTGGGCATTGGACTGATAGTTACGCTGCATAACGATCATGCTGATCAGTTCTTGGCTCATATCTACGTTGGACGATTCCAGTGCACCACTGGTCAACTTACCGAATTGACCTACACCCGGAACGCCATCCATTGGGTTACCAGAAGCATTTGATGCCGCCCAAACGTTACCACCTTGGGAAACTAAACCGTTCGGGTTAGCAAATGCAGATAACGCAATTTGACCCACAACACGTTTTTGTTGGTTGGAGTAGTTAGCAACAATCAGACCGTTATCTTCGATTTTGAAGGTGGTGTATTCACCGGCTGGGTAGCCGTTCACATCGATAGCACTGACTGAAGATTCGCTCACTTTTTGTTGACGAGTTTTGCCCAAATCGACTTGTAGAGTACCATCATTCGCACCATTTAAGCCTTTGAATGGGAAAGCAAACGTTGTTGGTAATTGAACCGTAGTATCTGGGTCACCAGGGTTTGGACCTTTGACTACTTTTTCAGTCATTAGCTTACCGTTACCGTCAAATTCTAGCTCCCCCAGCTTTTCAGCTTTGGTTTCACTAGAATCTTTAGCGTATGCACTCCATTTGTTATCTGCATCCTTCACAAAATAAACAGAAATTTCATGGGTGTTACCTTGGCTGTCATAAGCTGTCATGGTCGTGCTGAAGTTATATGTCGCGATATCATCAGGCTTGTTTGGATCAAAAGGCTTATCTTTAACTTTATCTTCTGAGTTCAGGTTGATGGTTAACTTAGCTAAATCAGATTGCTTCGCATCCATCATATCCGTTGGGATATTCATCCCAGCCGGAACACCGCCGCTTTGCACAGTGATGTTACCTTTCTCATCCACGCTTGCCGGATACCCAGTCACTACCATGCCTTGGTTGTTGACTAAGTTACCGCTTTTATCACGCAAGAATTGACCGTCACGGCTGTAATAAACATCACCGTTTTGGTCTTGAACGCGGAAAAACCCGTTACCGGAAATCGCAACGTCGGTTGCTCTATCAGTACGGGTAATTGGACCATCTTTGAAGTTTTGAGTGACCGCTGCGACGTTCACACCTAGCCCAACACCGGAGCCGGCAAACATATCAGCAAACGAGGTTGTTGCCCCTTTAAAACCGTTAGTTGCGGAGTTGGCAATATTGTTACCAATCGAGTCTAGCCCCGCTGATGCTGCATTTAAGCCACTGACTGCTTGTGAAAAAGACATATTTTCTCCATGAATATTTGGGGAATAAAAGTTTGGGGAATAAAATTAAGATGCGGGATACACTTTAAAGATGCTGCTTAGTGGCACACTTTGCCCTATTCCAACATCCAGTAATGGTGCATCTGAGCCAGGTGTGACACCATTGACACGGGTATAACCGAGTTTGGTGACCTCAATTTCAGACCCCATCCTGACGGCTTTCACATCAAAGAAATATTTCCCTTTCGGATCGGCAACCACATTGCCGTTGTTATCGCGACCATCCCATGCCATATCGTAAATATCGGGTTTCACTTCTGAGTCATAGGTGATAGTGCGGATTACGGTGCGGTTTTTGTCTCGAATGGTAATTTCAACGCTATCGGCCATCTTCGGTAGGAAGAAACCAAATGGCGATGAAATGTAATCAGTTTGCGGCTCTTCAGTACCTTCTCCGCCTTCATTACCTTCTGTTGCGCCAAAATTACTGAGCCCAAAATTAGATGGGCTGTTGGCGCTAATCACATCATCAGGTAACGGGTTAGCTGGCTTAGCCACATTGCTATTTTCGCCATTACTCTCTTTTTTCAGTGGCGCAAGCACAATTTCATTGCGCGGGATAAGTACCCCTTTGCCCACTAATTGTGTCGCCTGTAATGACTGTCCAGACCCAATTTGCTGCGAAATTCCGGTGACGCTATCGCTGAGTTTATTCATACTCTCAAGCGTGGCTATCTGTGCCAGTTGCCCCGTTAAATCCGCGTTATCCATTGGTTTGGTCGGATCTTGGTTTTTCATCTGCGTGACAATCATGGTTAAAAATGTGTCACGCATATCATCACTTTGACTTTTCTTTGGAATGTTACTGGTTGCAGCTGCAGGCCCAGCAACTGTGTTATCCAAAGAATCATTCATTGATGCAGAAATTCCCATTACGCGCCTCCCTTACTGACCTAGCGTTAAGGTTTTCTGTAGCAATGTTTTTGCGGTATTCATGACTTCTAAGTTGGCTTGATAGCTACGCGATGCGGAGATGGTGTTGATCATTTCACCTACGGTATCGACGTTAGGCATCTTCACATAGCCTTTTTCATCTGCAAGAGGATGACCGGGCTTGTATTCCATACGCGGAGGAGCAGGATCTTCGATTAATTCACTCACACGAACGCCACCGACTTGATTGCGACCTTGTGGCGCCATTTGAAAAACCACTTGCTTCGCGCGGTACGGTTCACCATCAGGACCCACCACACTTTCTGCGTTCGCCATGTTACTCGCGCTAACGTTTAAACGCTGAGATTGCGCGGTTAATGCAGAAGAGGAGATATCAAAAATACTGAGTAGACCCATAACCCTTACCCTTGTTGTAGAACGGCCAACATACTTTTGACTTGGCTATTGATGAATGTAAGATCGGCTTGATATTTCAATGTGTTATCAGCAAATTGGCTGCGTTCAACGTCCATATCAACCGTATTTCCATCCATTGAAGTTTGATAAGGCACACGATATTTCAGATCCAATGCAGCAGGCTTCATATCATGTCCTTCAATATGCCCTTTGGCTGTCACTGCTAGTGAAATACCCTTTCCTTTCACCACGCCTTTATCCATCGCTTGTTGTAATTGACGATTAAAATCAATATCACGTGCTTGATAACCAGGGGTATCCGCATTCGCGATGTTAGAAGCCAAAACAGTCTGTCTTGCTTCTCTTATGGACAAAGCCCGTTGCTGAAAAGCAAAGGTGGCATCTAATTTATCAATCATGATTTCCTCAATGGATTTAAGTTAATTCCTAATCGATTTAGACGAAAATTAAGAATTTTTTAATTGCAGTTTTTATAAACGCAAAGTTTGAATATAGAAATTCGATGCTCATATTAGCTGGCAGATAAAAAATCTAATGGCGAGATAAAGGCAAAATAATTGACCTATTTGCCTCATTCATTATTGACGATGTAGGTAAACTTCAAGGGTGAAAAGGTATGGGATGAAAAAGGAAATGGGATGATGAAAACTGTTTTTTCAATTAAATATATTTTAATTATCAGTATATTAAATCTATTTTCTTTTTCTGTGCAAGCATCTCTCCCACAAGATATTGACCAGTATTTCCGTAAAATTCATGGAAAGCAAAATAGCGTTTCAATTGAAATAAAAACCCCAATTGATAAATGGCCAAATTGTGATAAGCCGCAAATTGGCTTACCAAGTGGGGGTCGTAATATGGGAAATATCTCACTTCCTGTGCAATGCGATAAGAAAAAACAGTATTTACAGCTGACGGTGAATGTCACTGGGCAATATTATGTTGCCACCCGTAATATTCAACGGGGAGAAACCATTGAATTTGTGGATATTGGCACCAAAAGAGGGCTTATTCACCAATTGCCATCTGGGGCATCTACCGACAAGATGGCGCTGCGTGGCACGTTAGCCCTTCGCAATATTACCGCAGGGCAGACGTTTACTAGCTCAATGGTTAGGCGCCCTTGGGCTATTAAGGCGGGTCAAACCGTGTATGTATTTGCTACTGGCAATAACTTTTCCATTAAATATGAAGGTCGAGCCATTAATAATGCCGCCATGGGTGAAAATATTCGAGTTCGACTTATCAATGGGCAAGTGGTTAATGGTGAAGCTCAAGAAAATGGCAGTGTTCAAGTAGCGCTTAACTAACTTAATTTAAAATTAAATCATCAAGTTATAGCGTGATAATTTTCTGTTTTTGAAGTGAATTACAGGTATAATTTTTGCAATTCGTCTGAAGTAGTTAAACATGCAGTTAATTATCAGGATTTATATCGCGACTTAAGTGAAATTACCTATCTCATTGGTAATTTGAAAGCTAACCGAATATTAAAGGTTCATTAATATCTGCCGATAACCTTCTATATCAAAAATATCGGGAACAGGAAAAATACTATGGCTATTGAGCAAACATCTGCAATCTCTGCCTTGACTCAGGTAACCACTCGCGATCCACAAGAAACCGCAGCGCTGGTTCGTGAGAAAAAAGTCTCCGCAAATGAAGCCGTTAAAGAAAGCTCTTTTGCACCGAGTGAGTTACAAAAGAAATTACTTCAACCTCAAGCTTCTGATATTGATGTCGCTAAAGTTGAAAAAATCAAACAAGCCATCAAAGACGGTACGTTAACCATGGATGCAGGTAAAATCGCTGATGGCATTTTACGTGATGCCCATGAATGCATGCTTTCTATGAAATAAACTGAACGACTATGAACGACGAATTATTACTACTATTAGAACAGCAGCTTGGTCATTTGCAATCACTGGAAATTGTGATGAAGAATGAAGAGTTATTATTGGGTTACCATCGTGTGCCACCTTCTCCATTTCAGGAAACGACGGAGCAAAAACGTTTTTTAGTTGCCGCTATCAGTCATGGTGAGAATCACCGTTTACAACTGGAAGTGCAAGCAAAAATCGTTGCACCTTATGAAGGTAACCCAGTGCTCAACCATACTTGGAATACGATTAAAGACCTAACGACCCAACTAAAAGATTTAAATTATCGTAATCACCAAATGCTTCAACTGCATATTGAGCTGAATGCACAACGTCTAAATTTTGTGAAAAAGCATAATAATCAGTCAACTTACGGTGCCGATGGCTTAGAATCTAAACGCCCTGCGTTAGGAAAGAAAATTTCAATTTAGATTTCTGACTAAACCTATTTTCCTCACCCCTATTTTTATCTGGTTAAATGATCAGAGCCTTTTGATTTATTAAATTTAGCCTTTTGGTTTATTAAATTTAGCCTTTTGGTCGATTAGATTTCACCTTTTTTGCTTTTATTCTTGCCTCAATACGTTTCACAACCTCTCCATCTGTAACCCCGATTTTTTCTAGCCCTCTAGCAAATTCCAATAATTCCTTCAATGTGTCTGCCATGTTCTTTACACCATGATTATGTATAAGGTATCGATGCACATTAATGATTAATATCTAGCATTTTTGGGCTCATGTTAGTGAGATTTGATCCCGTTCGCAGCGTTCGGTTTAAAGTCTGCAAAGACCTTAACTGTACTTTTGTATAAAACTAACGCACGAAAAAATAGGCAGTGGGTGAGGAGTTATGACACTCATCTCACTACACTGCCTATTGTGATGCTTATTTGCGTTTCGTTAACTTGAAATCAATCGGCTGTTTATGACCCACTGATCATCGATGTCATTCTAATCTTACGGTGATCTGTCATTTCTAAATTGGACATCACCACTAATTGCGGCAAACTACGACGCAGGAAGCGGGATAAAATCAGCCTCAGGGCATGATTCACTAACAATACGGTTGGCGCCCCCATCGCTTCTTGATGCCCCACTGCTTCTTCAGCTTGAGTTTGAATAAACTGGGCTAAGTTTGGCTCTAAGCCACCGCCATTCTTTGCGGCTTGTAGCAGGATTTGCTCTAACTTCGCATCCAACCCAATCACTTGGATCTCTTCAGCGCTACCAAACCATTGCTGGGTAATGGCTCGTCCTAAAGCAATACGTACCTGAGAGGTAAGGTAATCAGTGTCTTTTTGTTCACCATTTTCACCTGCCATTTCAGCCAGCGTTTCAATAATGGTGCGCATGTCGCGGATCACCACATCTTCCATGAGTAGGTTTTGTAAAACGCGGTGTAAGATGGTCAGTGAAATGGTGTCAGGGATCAAATCATCCGCCAGTTTTGGCATCTCTTTTTTCACTCGGTCATACAACATTTGGGCTTCTTGGCGACCGAACAGAGTACTCGAGTATTGCAGTAAAATTTGGTTAAAGTGCGTTGCTACCGCGGTACTTGCAGAAACGACGGTATAACCTTGGATTTGCGCTTGTTCACGTAAATCGTCATCGATCCATATTGCAGGCAGACCAAACGCAGGTTCTTTAGTCATATCTCCTTGTAAAGTTCCCGCCGCATTACCCGGATCAATCGCTAAGTTACGTCCAGGTTGAGCTTCTCCGCGCCCCACCTCAGCCCCTTTGATAAGAATGCGATATTCACATGGGGATAACTCTAAGTTGTCGCAAATATGTACCACCGGAGGTAAGTATCCAACTTCCTGAGCAAATTTCTTACGTAACCCACGAAGTCGACCCAATAGCTCCCCTTGTTGATCGTTATCAACCAACGGAATTAAGCGATAACCGACTTCCATTGCCAGTAAATCTTCTAACTGCACATCATCCCATGTTGCTTCGACCACTTTATTGGCTTCTTGGAAATGTTGCGCTTGGCTATCATCCATCACTTTTTCTGGGTTACGTGAGCGTTTTACCAGATACCAGCCTAATGCAGCCAATGCCGCAGTAAACAGTAGGAAAACAAAGTTAGGCATCCCTGGAATAAGACCAATCAACCCTAACACCCCAGCACTGAGCCACATCACGCGCGGATTATTAAATAGTTGAGTGACCATCTGCTCACCGACATCTTCATCGGTTGCAACGCGAGTGACGATAACCCCCGCTGCCGTTGAAATGATCAATGCTGGAATTTGGGCAACTAGACCATCACCAATGGTTAATAAGGTATAAGCACTGGTTGCATCACCGAGGGTCATATGGTGCTGGCCCACACCGATAATCAGACCACCGATGACGTTTATCACCATGATCATAATTCCGGCGACGGCATCACCACGGACGAATTTACTCGCACCGTCCATTGAACCGTAAAAATCGGCTTCTTGAGTGACTTCTGCTCGGCGTTTTTTCGCTTCATCATCATTAATGATACCGGCGTTTAAGTCGGCATCGATAGCCATTTGCTTACCAGGCATACCATCAAGCACAAAGCGAGCACCCACTTCGGCGATACGCCCCGCACCCTTGGTGATAACCATAAAGTTAATCAGAACCAAGATAATGAAAACAACGATACCAATGGCAAAGTTACCGCCAACCAGGAAGTGACCAAAAGCTTCGACAACACGCCCAGCGGCATCAGGCCCAGTATGACCATCCAGCAAAATAATACGCGTTGAAGCGATATTCAAAGATAGGCGCAATAAGGTTGCGAACAGCAAAATGGTGGGAAATGCGGCAAAATCCAATGTCCGTTTGGTGAACATCGCCACAAGCAGAACCATAATGGACAGAGCAATGTTAAAGGTGAACAACAAATCAAGCAAAAATGCCGGTAATGGTAAAACCATCATCGACAGAATCAGTAATATCAGCACGGGTCCAGCGAGGATTTGCCACTGAGTTCCTTGTAAGTTTTTCGGCAATTTTAAAAGTGCAGCCAAATTAGCCATCGCGATTGTTATCTCCAGCAAAATCCAGCGTCGGTGGCACTGGTAAATTCTTCGGTTTCTTTGGTTTCAGGCCACCTTCACGACGCCAACGGCGTAATTGGTAAACCCATGCTAAAACTTCTGCTACCGCTGCATACAGCGCAACAGGGATACTTTGTCCAATCTCCGCATGACGGTATAACGCACGCGCGAGCGGTGGAGCTTCAAGTTGTAAAATGCGGTGCTCTGCACCAATTTCTTTAATACGTTGAGCAATAACTCCTGCGCCTTTTGCCAAAACTTTCGGCGCCCCCATTTTTTTATCGTCATATTTTAGGGCGACAGCGTAGTGAGTCGGGTTAGTAACAATCACATCCGCACTGGGGACATCTGCCATCATTCGGTTACGCGCAATCGCTCGTTGTTGCTGACGAATTTTGGCTTTAATGTGCGGATCACCCTCTTGCTGCTTAAATTCGTCTTTAATTTCTTGGCGGCTCATCCGTAACTTTTTCAAGTGGGAACGAAATTGATAAAACACATCAAATGCCACCATCGGGATTAAGAGAAAGACAATTAAATAACCTGCAAAAATTACCTTCTCTAGTGCATTCGCTAATGCCGTTGTCGGTGGTTCCATCACCAAATGGAGTAGTGAAGGCCAACTTTGCCAGAGGAAAATGGATGCTCCTAACCCCACAAACAGTGATTTTAATATCGCCTTAAACAATTCAGATAAGGCATTCATAGAGAAAATTCGTTTTAATCCTTTGATTGGATTTAATTTTTTCAAATCAAACTTAATCAATTTGCTATTAAATAACAGCCCACCCACCAGTGACGAAGCAGAGATCCCCACCAGCGCTAACCCCCCGATAATTGGGAGTAGAGCAAATAACGCCTCACTAACCACCCTCCCCAAATAACTGAGCATTAACCCTGTGTTTTGCAGGTAATGCCCGTCAAAGATAAATCCTTGGCGCATGATTTGTCGTAGCTGGTTTGCCAAATGCCCGCCACTTAACCACAGCAAACTGACTCCAGCCAACATCATCATGAGGGAGCTTAATTCTTTGGAGCGAACAATTTGCCCATCATCTTTCGCTTTCTGCTTTTTATGGGGCGTGGGTTCTTCTGTTTTTTCTACATCACTTTCGTCGGACACGTGACTTCCAAAAAATTAGCCTATACGCATAGTCGCTATAGCATGACAGAGTGTAAAAAAATCAATGGTGGAAAATAGACGTAGTTCGCAGGGGTTTTTTGGCTATTGAGCAATATGGCAACAACTTTGCGAAGCGCTTCGCAAAGAGGCAAATGAAAGGTAACAAGAGAAAAAGTCAAAAAGGATGACCTAAAAAATCACTTCCTATAATACCCGTGCTGTAAAATGGGGTATATTGACAGTATCAATATAAAACACTCTATTTATAGCAGGTGATATTCGTTATGGCTTTGATCCCCAAAAACTATGCTCGCTTAGAAAGTGGCTACCGCGAAAAAGCACTTAAAATTTACCCGTGGATATGTGGGCGCTGCACACGGGAATTCGTTTATTCGAATCTAAGAGAATTAACCGTTCATCATATCGATCATGATCATACCAATAATCCTGAAGATGGCAGTAACTGGGAATTATTGTGTCTCTTCTGCCATGACCATGAACACTCTAAGTATACAGAAGCCGACCAGTACGGAACGAATGTGGTTGCGGGTGAAGATGCACAAAAAGATGTGGGTGAAGCCACTTATAACCCGTTTGCAGATTTAAAAGCTATGTTGAATAAAAAGAAATAACTTTATCTCTGTTTTGTTTGCGCAGGTTTGAAAAGCTATTCAAGCCTGCGTTAATGCCCTATTAATATCCTCTTTTACCACCTCAACATTCCTCTCCCTATTCCACCATTATAATTTCATTTCTCGACACGCTGCCCAGCCATTCGTCAACAATTGCAGCCTCTTGCACCCCCTCAGCGAAGCGCTTCGCAAACCTAAATAAACACATTCGATCTGTTTGTGACCCTATATAAAACTACCTGTGAACAAAGCTAACTATGTATAAAACCACATTACGTATTTCTTTTGGTTTGGTGTTCAAAATCTAGTTGAACTTGCTTCAGTGTACATTTATCACTCAAGTACGGTAAAAAACCGTACATATTTGTCGAGGCCTTAAATGATAAAGCAAAACAATTTTATCTCGGACTTGGTTTTATCCAATTAGCAGGAGATAACGCGGATAGCTTTTTCTATCCAATAAAGTCTATTGAAGCGCTTTTTGAAGAGTCATAAGAGAAATAGAGTGTCTGATTTTTTCAGTAAATGGAGGTAAATTGGTTTCTCGTTCAAAATATATGCTACATTTACCCGTGTTCAAGCACGGGCACTTGGATACTCCGGTGTGCCAGTAAATGTAGCATGTATATCAAAAAGGAGTTGCGATGACCTTAGCCAATAAAATGAAAAAGACGGTGAGTGTGACTGTCTCCCCTAAACTTTATGAACAAGCGAGAAAAGCCAATTTGAACTTTTCCCTTGTGTTATCCAATGCTTTATTAGCTGAACTCAAAAAACTTGAGGCATTAAAATGGAAAGCGGATAACCAAGACGGTTTTCAGGAACTCAATAGGATCAATGAAGAATATGGAATTTTTTCAGAGGAATATAAGGAGCTTTAATGCAATATTGTGTCTATCAAGCTAAAAAAGAGATAACCAACTATCCTTATCTTTTGGATGTTCAAAGTGACATTATTGATGACCTAACAACGCGCCTTATCATTCCTTTATTTGATAAACGGCACCTACAAGCGGCCCTACCGATGCGACTTAACCCAATTATTAATATTGAAGGACAACCCTTTGTGCTTATGACTCATTTGATGTCAGCTATCTCTAAATCCATGTTAGGAAAAGAGATCACTTGCATTCGGCACCAAAGAGATAAAATCAAAAGCGCGATAGATCTACTGGTCGATGGGTTTTGATGAAAAATCGCTAATAAAATAATGATGCACGACTACCCTAAATAATTTGAGCCATAGCAACAAGGCAAACGCCGCCAATAACGCTATAGCTCAAACTATCATGAAGGAGCGAACGAATTAGAAACCTAACTCATCTAACAGATCATCCACCTGTGACTGTGATGCCATCACATTCACACCTTCTTTATTAATCTGAGGACCATTGAGCAGGCTTTCACTTTGAGTCTTCACTCGCATTTCTGGTGGTGTATTTTCCATCAGCAACGCTAATAGCTGTTTCTCTGCTTCTTCAACCACTTCCATCATTTTTTTGACGACTTGACCCGTTAAGTCTTGGAAGTCTTGCGCCATCATGATTTCTAATAGTTCAGCTTTCGTCACTTCGCTATCTTGGATAACTTGTCCCAAAAATGCTTGAGTGGAGCCGCGTAACGCTTCAGAGACTTCACCGGACGCCGCCTCTTCCCACTGTTGCTGCAACGCAATCGCATTTTTGTTCATTTCCACTTGCAGCGGCTTGATAACATCAATGCCGTTGAGTGTTTTTTCTGCCGCTTGGGCTGTCATTTGCGCAATATAACGCAGGCGGTCTTTACCGTCTGGAATACTTGCTACTGCCTGCTGAACGCTTTTCTCTAAACCCAACTCACGCATACTTTCACGTAAGGTTCGCATCAGAGTTCCAATACGTGTAATGACGTGTTTTAGATCTTCGTTGCCAGTGCCATTACGGCTGCCATTCATTGCTACTTGTTCAATCATCACTGTCTCCTTTACCGCCCGCGATTATTGCAGCCCCATTTTTTCAAACACTTTATTTAATTTTTCTTCTAGGATAGCTGCGGTAAACGGTTTCACAACATAGCCGCTTGCACCCGCTTGTGCTGCTGCAATGATGTTTTCTTTTTTCGCTTCTGCGGTCACCATTAAGACAGGGATATGTTTAAGTGCATCATCACCACGAATAGTTTTGAGTAACTCTAAACCATCCATGTTTGGCATATTCCAGTCAGCAACAACAAAATCAATATTCCCAGCACGGATTTTTTCGAGGGCATCAACACCATCTTCCGCTTCTTCAATTTTGTTAAAACCAAGTTCTTTTAATAAGTTACGGACGATGCGACGCATAGTAGAAAAGTCATCGACAACCAGAAAGCTCAGATCTTTAGCGGCCATAACCACTCCTTCAAAAATACAATGATAAATAAACTGTCACCACTAAACGGTGACAGTAGAAAGTTTTGTTAATACGCTTGGGGCGATTTTCAGTAGATCCAGCACTTCATCTGCGGCATTCATTTCGATTGCAGCACGCGGCATACCAAATACGACGCAGCTGCTTTCGTTTTGAGCGTAAGTGAAAGCCCCTTGTTGACGTAGGTTAAGTAAGCCTTTCGCTCCATCCATTCCCATCCCCGTCAGCAAAATACCAATACATTTACGTCCGACATGCTTAGCGACTGAGTCAAATAACACATCGACGGAAGGACGATGGCGGTTAACTGGCTCGCTCTGTTCCAACACCACTTGATAACCTTTGCCTTTATCGGCAATCAGCATGTGTGAATCACCCGGCGCGATATAGGCACAGCCTTTTTGTAGAACTTCGTTGTGCTCTGCCTCTTTTACTGTCAGCGCACACAATTTATTTAAACGCTCGGCAAAAGAGCGGGTAAAGCCTGCTGGCATATGCTGAGTGATCACTACAGGCGGGCATTCTCTTGGTAGCATTTCCAGAAATTGTCGGATAGCTTCTGTTCCACCGGTTGAGGCACCCACAGCTATCACACGGTTATTGCACACGTATGGCGTCAGCGGTTTAGCAAGAGTTGTTGGTTCCGCGATTTTTTTCTCGGTGCGAGCAAAACGGTTACGCTGCGACATTTTAGACATCGCCGCTGCGCGAATTTTTTCACCGATCATATCGCGATAACTCATCATGGTTTCGCGAATACCAATCTGTGGTTTTGTCACAAAATCCACCGCTCCCAGCTCTAAAGCCTTTAATGTCACTTCAGAACCTTTAGAGGTTAATGTGGAAACCATGACTACCGGAATTGGATGCAGCCGCATCAATTTCTCTAAAAAATCAATGCCATCCATTCTCGGCATTTCAACATCAAGGGTGATAACATCTGGCTCCAGTTGCTTAATTAAATCCCGAGCAACATACGGATCTGGCGCTGTGTCGACCACTTCCATATCAGAGTGACTGTTGATAATTTCACGCATTAATTGGCGCATTAGTGCAGAGTCATCGACGCACAATACTTTTATTTTTTTCATTGTCCTCTCCTCGCCGACGCTAAGCTGTAGACGGTCTGCCCATTGATCACAAACTGTTTTGTCAGTTGCGAAATATTTTCAGAGTGACCAATAAACAATAAGCCATCCGGCTTGAGCAGTGGCGCAAAGCGCTCTAGCAGTTTTATCTGCATTTCCTTGTCAAAATAAATCATGACGTTACGGCAAAAAATCGCATCGAAGCGATGTTGTAATTGCCAATCGCCTTCCGTCAGGTTTAAGTAACGAAACTCAATCATGTTGCTAAGTGCGGGCTTTACGCGAGCAAACCCTTCGTACTCACCCACCCCTTTCATGAAGTAGCGCTGCCGTTGCAGTGCTGTCAGGGTTTTGAGTTCTTCGATTCGATAGATCCCTTGTTTCGCTTTCTCTAATACTTCCGTGTCAATATCACTGGCAACGACCTTGGCATTGACAGCGTTGGCTCCCAGAACATCGCTCACTGTCATGGCGATAGAATAAGGTTCTTCCCCTGTCGAAGAAGCCGAACACCAAATATTGATATTGCTATTTCGACGGCTTTTTAAAAAATCTGTCAATGTCGCAAAGTGGTGAGGCTCTCGAAAGAATGCCGTTAAGTTTGTGGTCAGTGCGTTGATAAATGCTTGCCATTCCGTATTCAACGGTTCACGCTCTAACATCCGTAAGTAATCAGAAAAATTGTCGATATTACAGTCACGTAAGCGCTTTAATAAGCGGTTATAGACCATATTTTTCTTATTCATCGTAAGGACTATTCCAGACTTTTTATGAATAAATCGACAAACCCGACCAAACTCGTCATCAGTCAAAGGTTCTATCTGTGGTACTAATAGCATCGTACTTGTCGTCCTATTCAATAAAAACCGGCGAGGCAGCCGAAAGTGGCTGCCTAACTATCATCGTCTAACTTATGCGTTGTCTAACTAACCGCCTCTCCCTAGTTCAAGTTATCTAGATTGAGAGTTCATTATTCACGCTATCGCATGAATACCCATTACCGTCTAACTCGGGTAGACTGTTCTGGTAATTCGAAAAATTCCACAGTCTCGACCAAATTATTGGCTTGGTCTTCAAGTGCTGCTGTCGCACTGGTTGATTGCTCTACTAATGCGGCGTTTTGTTGTGTAACAGAATCCATTTGGCTTACTGCAATCGCAACTTGCTCAATACCTCGGCTCTGCTCATTCGATGCAGACGCAATATTGCCCATTAATTCAGTCACTTGGTTAACAGCGGCAACCAGTTCATTCATGGTTTGACCTGCTTCATTCACCAACTGAGAGCCCTGGTTCACACGCCCTACTGACTCGTCAATCAAGCCTTTGATCTCTTTCGCCGCTTCAGCGCTTCGTTGCGCTAATGCGCGAACTTCACCTGCAACTACCGAGAATCCACGACCTTGTTCACCCGCACGCGCCGCTTCTACTGCAGCATTTAATGCAAGGATGTTGGTCTGGAAAGCGATGCCATCAATGACACTGATGATGGCGCTAATTTTCTGAGAGCTATTAGAAATGGCAGTCATCGTGTCAATCACACCTTCCGTGATTTCACCGCCTTTTGTCGCTGTGCGCGATGCACTCACTGCAAGTTCGCTAGCTTGACGCGCATTATCGGCGTTTTGTTTCACTGTCGCAGTTAACTCTTCCATACTCGCTGCCGTCTCTTCTAACGAGGCGGCCTGCTGTTCTGTTCTTGATGATAAATTATTATTCCCTAAAGCAATCTCACGAATACCCGTATACATTTGGTCTGTATTAGAACGAATAGAGGTGACAGTTTTTGCCAATGATTGCTGCATGACTTTTAATTTTTCGAATACATCACCGATTTCATCACGGAAATTAATTTCAATATTCTGATTTAGTTTTCCTTCCGCAACGTGCATAAAGTGTTCACTCATGCTGTTTAATGGTGAAATGACTTTACGTTTTAACCACAGATGCACAACGGCAATCACACCGAAAATAATGACAATGACGGTAAAGAATGAAACCCATGCAAATTGGTTATAAAATCTTGCATCCGCAATAGAATCATTACTTTCATCATTTAAAACAGAGAGATAATTATTAATAACACTGATTAATTCATCTTGGTTTTGTTGTGCAGGCAGATTGATATAAGCCGCAACATCGTTGTTATCAAGATTGCCTTTCAATGCGTTTAACGTGACGACAAAGGCATTAAATTTCTCTTCCAATGCCGCTAAGTTTTCTTTTTCGCTTAGCACTGGCTGAGTTTTGAATTCGTTATACGATTTGTTAGCTGAAATTAAGTAGTTATCGAAAACAACGCGGGTTTCTTCGATTAATGGAACGTGGTCGCCTACTTTCATCAGTAAGGCAATTTGAGTCAGGCTATTACGTGCCTGCATTAAGTTTTTGCTGGTCTCTTCCAGTAATGCGCGTTTTTTAGAACCCATATCGATTCTTTCTAGCGCGTTTAATTCGCTGTTAACGATGCCAACAGAAACGCCGCTTGAGGTTAACTGCATGCCACAAAATAAAATCAGGAGTAAGTATAAGCTCACTGAAATTCGGATATTCTTTCCTAACATATTTAATCCCCTACTTATGCCAGCCAAAAATTTGGCCCTTTTTTAATTATCGAGCTTAAACATATAAAAGCGCTGCGAGAGAAACTCTCACAGCGCTCGAACAGATTTACCCTTAAAAGGTTTCCCAGTTATCGTCATCTTTATGATTTTTCGATGCGATTTTGGATAAATCTGGTGTTTTAACAATATTAGATACTGTTCTTGGTGCAGGTTGTGCGTTGCGTACTTTTGCTTGATCCATTGCAGGTAAACGGAAAATGGAGATCAACTGAGAAAGCTTAGCGACTTGCTCTTCCAGTACATTTGCAGCAACAGCGGATTGCTCAACGAGTGAGGCGTTTTGCTGAGTCACTTTGTCCATCTCTTCCACGGCAATACTCACTTGAGCAATACCTTTGCTCTGCTCATCAGATGCGGTTGCGATGTGCGTCATGATGTCAGTAACACGTGTGACTGAGTCGACAATTTTTGTCATTGTTTCACCAGCATCTTCTGCTTGGCGAGCCCCGACGTCTGTTCTAGAAACAGAGTCTTCAATCAAGCCTTTGATCTCTTTTGCTGCATCTGCGCTGCGTTGAGCAAGGCTACGAACTTCATCGGCAACCACAGCAAATCCACGGCCATGCTCACCCGCACGCGCAGCTTCAACTGCGGCATTCAATGCGAGGATATTGGTTTGGAAAGCAATACTGTCGATAACAGCGGTAATGTCAGAGATTTTTTGCGAGCTATCAGCAATGTTGCGCATGGTATGAACCACGTTAGACACCACTTTGCCGCCTTCTTTTGCAATAACAGAAGCTTGGCTTGCAAACTCACTGGCTTGATGAGCATATTCGGTGTTTTGCTTAACCGTTGCAGTTAGCTCACTCATGCTAGCAGACGTCTCTTCTAAGCAAGCCACTTGCTGCTCGGTACGTGAAGATAAGTCATTGTTACCCGCTGCGATTTCAGTGGTACCCTGATAGATAGTTTCACTACCATCCAGTACACCACGAACCGTATTGATTAGCTCTTGTTGCATGTGCTGAGCACCACGCGCTAACTCACCAATTTCATTGTTCGCTGAGGTATCAATTTTTGGCGTTAAATCCCCTGAAGCGAACACTTTAATGCGCTCGATCAGCGTATTTAATGGCTCAGTGATCCCTTTACGCACATAGCGATAGCTAATCACGCTGATCACTGCTAACAGTACGGATAAGATAACCAGCAAATACAGTGATTGGCGGTAATTGGATTCTGCATTCACCACTTCATTTTCAAAATCTGAAGAAATTTCAGCAAAATAGAGGCCAAATTGCTCTTCAAATTTGGCTTGTAACCCTGACGTTCTATGCGCATAGAAGCCGTTTAAATCCCCCTTCTCTGCATATTCCGACAGTTTGGTTAATGCAACACGATAATCCTCATAGGATTTTAGTAAGTTATCAAATAACCCCTTATCCACCTCTGCGTTTGCCATCAACTTTCTGTAGCTGTCATACGCTTCATCGGCAGCTTTAAATTTACCTTTTGCTGAAGCAATAAGATCCGCAGCAGAGGCATCATCTTTAATGCTTAACTCTTCTAATAAATACGCGTTAATGGCGCGGTTTAAGTCAGAACGAGCTTGCAATAGATTGACCCAGCTTTGAGTCAGAACGAGTCTTTGGCGTTGGAGAGAATTCAAATAATTAATACTGTCGCTGTTATCGCCGAGTTTGGTAAACATCAAACCACTTGATACCAGCTGCAATAAAATAAATACAAAAATAACGGACAAAAGTCCTGATACGATTTTAATTCGACTGTACATGGTGTTTTACTAACATAGTGTTGTTGTAGTTTGGATATCGGACAGTTGCTCAAAAACTTTAGTCATACGCTTACCATTTTTGAGCAAATTATCAGCGTATTTAACGCATCTAATGACTCGTTATTCCGCGATATTGTCGATTAACGCCATCTCTTCACTGGTCAATAATTTTTCGATATCAACCAAAATCAACATACGTTCGCCTACTGTTCCTAGACCGGTCAGATACTGAGTGGATAATGTCACCGCGAAATCTGGCGGTGGTGCAATTTGCTCTTCATGCAACACCAGTACATCGGAAACACCATCAACCACAATTCCCACAACTCGGTCTTTTAAGTTCACAACGATGACGACGGTGTTGTCGTTGTAAACTACGTTTTCATGGGAAAACTTAATGCGCAGATCGATGATCGGAATAATGACGCCACGCAGGTTGGTGACACCTTTAATAAAGTCAGGAGTATTCGCAATACGAGTCACTTGCTCATAACCACGAATTTCCTGCACTTTTAAAATCTCGATTCCGTACTCTTCTTCACCAAGCGTAAAAATGAGGTAGCCTTCGCCATTCTTTTCTTCTTCAAGCTTGTTTAAATCGTCATCTAACATAGACATGGTATATAACCTCTATTTAGTGCATTACTGGTTGAGAAACAGGCTGTTTCTTATTAATCAAAATGTTGTTGTTCATTCTCTGCAATTCTGCGACGTCTAAAATCAGCGAAACAGAACCGTCGCCCATGATGGTTGCAGCGGAAATTCCCGGAATTTTGCGATAATTACTTTCGATATTTTTCACCACGACCTGCTGCTGCCCCACCAGCTTGTCAACCAATAAAGCGAAACGATGCCCCGCATTTTGGATGATCAGCGCGATACTATTGGCAAGATTTGGTTCGGCATTTTTGATAGAAAAGACGTGATGCAATTCGACCAGTGGTAAATATTCACCGCGAACGAGCAGCATTTTTTCTTCACCGGCAAGGCGATAGATATCCTCTGGACGTGGCTGTAATGTGCTAATAATTGCACTAAGTGGCACGATAAACACATCGTCAGAGACTTTGACTGACATACCATCAAGAATGGCTAAGGTTAATGGCAGTAAAATCCGAATGATGGTGCCTTTACCTTCTGTGAAACCGATTTGAATACGTCCGCCCATGTCTTGAATGTTTCGTTTAACCACGTCCATTCCGACACCACGCCCTGAAACATCCGTCACCACTTCGGCAGTAGAGAAGCCCGGCGCCATGATCAACATCGCGACTTCATCGTTGGTCATGCCATCGTGAACATTCATACCTTGAGAGCGAGCTTTTGCTAAAATTCGTTCGCGGTTTAGCCCTGCCCCATCATCACGCACTTCGATACAGATATTGCCGCTTTGATGTGCCGCAGAGAGCGTTAATGTTCCCGCTTCAGGTTTACCATTTGCCAAGCGAACTTCTGGTTTTTCAATACCATGGTCAAGACTGTTTCGGACAAGGTGATTCAGTGGATCGACGATGCGTTCGATAAGACTCTTGTCTAATTCGGTTGAGCTACCTTCCACTTTCAGTTCGATTTTCTTACCCAGCTTAGAGGCAATATCGCGCACCATACGTGGGAAACGGCTGAAAACATAATCCATTGGCATCATACGAATGGACATGACTGACTCTTGCAGAGCCCGTGAGTTACGCTCTAATTGAACGATAGAACTGAGCAAATCCGCATATTCGTTTTGGTCAACTTGTTGGCTATGCTGAGTCAGCATTGACTGGATGATCACCAGCTCGCCCACTAAGTTGATCAGTTGGTCAACTTTTTCAACTGCAACACGGATGCTGCTTGAATCCCCTTTGGGCTTCGCTGCGGCAGCTTTTTTAGTGGTTGCGGATGACGATGCTGAAGGTGATGATGCAGATGTTGGCGCCGTAACAGGTGCCGGTGCCGCAACCGCCGTTTTAGGCGATTCAACTGGCTCGGTAGGTGTTTCAACCATTGCCGCCAACTCTTCCACCGTTGCTTCCAATTCTTCGAGAGTTGCAGCCACTTTACTTTTTTGGTTACTACCTTGTGTTGCACGCTGGCACTCTTCAAAACTGATTTCGCTATGCTGGATTTGAGACTCATCCACGACGAAACACAGTACCCCACAGATATCTTCGATATCCGTATTGGTTCCTAGCCACGCTTTTAAGCTGGAATCACTTTTTTCTGAGCCAAATAAGCTACCGAATAAACCTAATTCATCCGCTAATACATCCACTTCCGTTGATTTCAGACCGTTCAACGTAATGATGAAATAGTGAGAAAATTCGTTATTTGTCAATGATGCATGGGTTTGCATCGTAGTTCCCGACGAGGACTCATCCGCCACAACATCGTCAGCCACAACACAGTCAGTCTCTTCGATACTCACGTTAGCAAGAGTGACAACCTCTTCCGAGCCGACTTCGCTGACATCATGTTCAATGCTTTTGAGCACATCACAAATGCGTTTGAAAGTCTCATCATCCGGTAATGAGTCATTTTTATAGGCATCCAGTTGGGACACCATCACGTCTTTTGCATCTAAGAAAACGTCAATAATATCTGGCGTTAATGTCAGCTCATCATGACGTGCCTTATCGAGCAAGTTTTCTAAGGTATGCGTGGTGTTTTGTAGATGAGTGAAACCAAAGGTTGCCGCCCCACCTTTAATTGAGTGGGCACTGCGGAATATGGCATTGAGCTGCTCGCTATCTGGGTCAATAGGATCAAGCTCAAGCAAATGCTGTTCCATATCCCTAAGCAACTCATCGGCTTCATCGAAAAATGTTTGATAAAACTCGGTAATATCCATGCTTTTTATCCAATTTCGCTTAAGTTTCACTTAACACTGACTGCCGGATAAGTCCGGCAGTAGTGAGATTCGGGTGATTATGGTTTTTGTCATTACTGTTTATCGGGTGACTTTGTCACCTTCACAGTCACGACATCACTGTTTGCCGGTATTGGCACATCTTCTGGGCTTTTTTTCAGCACATCATTAATCGGTGTTGCGCCATCGTATTCATGTAAAATTTGATTTGTTTCATCTTCATTCAATACGATGATGCTGATCCGCCGGTTGACGGGTGCTAAGCCGTTTTCTTTGTCTAAATGGATGGATGAGGCCATCCCTACTACACGTAAAACTTTGCGCTCATCCATTCCCCCCATGATCAGCTCACGGCGAGAGGCATTGGCTCTATCAGATGAGAGTTCCCAGTTGCTGTAATAGGCTTCGCTGGCATATGGCAAGTCATCCGTATGTCCTGAAATACTAATGCGATTCGGAACATCATTGAGTAGTGGCGCAATGGCACGCAGAATATCGCGCATGTAAGGCTCGACGGTGGCAGAACCCACTTTAAACATAGGGCGATTGGCGCTATCTACGATTTGAATTCGTAAACCATCGTTGATCATGTCAATCAATAAATGGGGTTTTAATTCATTCAAACGCGGGTCTTGTAAAATTGCTTGCTCAAGATTTTCTTTTAATTTTTCAAAGCGATAATTCGCATCACCGGAAATGATGTCATTTGGTTCTGGCATCACGTCACCATCACGAAAAATCGGATCTTTTCCACCACCGGGAATGGGGTTAGTGGCATCTCCGCTTTTCGTTCCTGGATTGATGGCAGTACTGAGCGGAGTACGAAAATACTCCGCTATCTTGGTTAATTCTTGAGGACTGGAGATGGAAATCAGCCACATAACCAGAAAGAACGCCATCATCGCAGTCATAAAATCAGCGTAAGCAATTTTCCATGCTCCACCGTGGGCATGCTGCTGATGACCGCCTTTTTTCTTAACACGAATAATTTGAGGGCCATTGGCTGCCATTAGCGATTACTCCTCAGTGGTTTCTGTTGCGCGATTACCGACTTTGACTTCACGAACTTTGTCTTCCAGCTCAAGGAATGACGGTCTATCAACGCTAAATAAGACTTTACGACCAAATTCAACCGCAATTTGAGGGGCATACCCTTGCAATGAAGAGAGGAACGTGACTTTAATGCACTCCATCATTTTTAATTGTTCGCTACTGCGCTGACGAATTAAACTAGCCAGTGGCAAAATAAATCCATAAGCCACTAAAATACCGAGGAAAGTTCCTACCATTGCATGAGCAATCAAGGCGCCCAATTCACCCGCAGGTCGGTCTGCAGCTGCAAGTGCATTCACCACACCGAGAACAGCCGCCACGATCCCGAACGCAGGCATGGATTCACCCACCATGTTCAAACCGGATGCTGGTACTTCATTTTCTTGACGGAATGTTTCTAGCTCTTCATCCATTAATGCTTCGATTTCATGGGCTTGTAAGTTACTTGTCACCATTAAACGTAAATAATCCACGATAAACATCATGGCAGTTTGATCTTTGAGAATGCGAGGATACTGAGAAAAAATCTCACTCTCTTGCGGGTTTTCAATATCTTTTTCGAGCGCAAGTAGACCTTGTTGACGAGATTTATTCAAAAGCTGAAATAACAAAGCCATCAAGTCCATTGACATGGCTTTGTTGTAAGAAGAGCGACGGAAGAGTCTTGGTAATACTTTGCATAATGCAACGATGGCTTTACCACTGTTACCCACAACAAATGCGCCTAAACCAGCCCCTAAAATAATGACAAACTCAGCTGGTTGGTACAGCGCGCCAAGATGACCACCGACCATGACATAGCCACCGATAACGGCAGCTGTAACAATGATATATCCGATGAGTATTAACACAGTATTCCCTTTCACTCCGTTGGTTAACAGATGGCAGTCAAAGGGAATATGAGGAAGGACAGGCAATGAAATTGCCTGTAAACCAAATTAATCCAATTACATTACCGCTTTGGTAATGCCATCTTGTCGATATTCCGTAATATCGGCGAGATGCTCGGAAAGTTTACGTTTTTTTATCGCTCGTGATGGAGGCTGGCACAAGCTACACGTAAAACTATTTTCAGGAATGTGGGCATAGGTGATAAATGAACCACTACAGCAATTGCAATCGGAACTTTGCAACATGCCACTTTCCACAAAACGAACTAATGTCCATGCACGGGTTAATGCCAAAATTGGTTCGTCTCCAGCATTGGGTGAACACTGCTCTAGATAGAGTCGATAGGCTTTGAGAATAGCATCAACCCCTTCACATTGACCGGTTTTCAGTAAAAACTGATAGGCGTTGTAGAACATGGATGAGTGAATATTTTGTTCCCATGTCATAAACCAATCGGTTGAAAAAGGGAGCATCCCTTTTGGTGGTGGGCAACCTCTGAGTTCTTTGTATAAACGCACTAAGCGTCCACGACTAATTTGAGTTTCGCTTTCCAACATCTGCAGGCGAGCCCCAAGCGAAATCAATTCCATTGCCAAACGAATATCATTAGCTTCCTTGACGATACTTTTTTCAGCTACGCTACTCATCTTTTTCTCGCTATATCTGAATCGGACTCATTATGCGTTTGCAATAATCGGGTCGAAAGAAGGATACCCGTATGAATTTGCTGCAATTCATCAACTCGAGAATCTCGGGTAAGCTTTTCAATCGTGTCGCTGTTTTCAAATCTAAATTGACAGATTAGCTGATTTGTTTCCGCTAATTTAACCAATTGAGGCAAAGAAAGTTCTGCTAAAGTGTTTGCCATTGAATCGGAAATCCCGAGACGGAACATGGCAGTGGCTTTTTCCTGGGCGATAAGCTTTTGAGCTAAAAGCAAATATGAAAGATTAATATCGTATATATGCTTCAGAAAATCAGTGGTAGAGCTCATTTTTTTATACCTTTCGAATAATTATTAACATCTGCATGAAGAAAGAACAAATATCAATTTGAGCCGAATGTGTTAACCAAAGTTTTAAATATGAAAATAATTAAAGCTGGATAGTGTAGTCCATTACTATCCCATGAGGTCCATTAAAATACCCAGTTTGGAGTATATAAACAC
>NZ_JAERJY010000240.1:0-2247 GCF_018257375.1 Providencia sp. JGM181
ATAAAATAGTTAATACAAAGTTATTGATATAACTAGCGGATATACAAAGAAATTATCTATATCGATATAATTTATTAACTATTATATTTGAATATTAAAAATGGATATTGAAACGATTAAGAAAATAAAGAAAGTTTATAGTTAATCGAAGTCGTCATTATGATGACAAGGAGCGTCGATAATGAACAAGGAATGGTTAACGGCCAAAGAGCTCGTTGGGCGCCAAGGGCTTCCAACAAGCACCCAAGGTATTAATGCCATGGCGAGGCGAGAAAAATGGTTGAGTCGAAAACGACGAGGTATTCAAGGAAAAGCATTGGAATACCATATTAGCTCGGTTCCCATTAATCTCGAAGAGTTCACGGTGATGTATGAAACTTCGGCAGGCTACCAAATTAAGCGTGATGAACAAGCGCATATTTGGCAAGAAGCTTATAACCAGCTTTCCCATGATGAACGCGTGAAGATCTTATCGTTTATTATGCGCAAAGGTGCTTTAGCTTTAATTCATCTTATTAATCAAAATAGCCATACATAGATTACGTACAGTATTGAATCGAATAAATTTTTAGAAAAATAACTTTGGTATAGCGACAAAAGCAGGTTGCAAAATATAAGCTAAGCGTAAAAGTGATATTATGAAAAAATTGTGGTTCACTGCGAAAGAATTAGCAGGATTAGAAGGTCTTCCATCATCACCTCAGGGAATTAACTTGATGGCGAGAAGGGAAGGTTGGAAAAGTCGTCGTAAAAGAGGTGTTCAGGGGAAGGCCGTTGAATACTATATGGAAAGCTTGCCGAGTGAGATCCAAGGTCAGCTTTCGTTTCATGAGCCATCTGCACCGTATCAAGTGCAACGTGTTGATGCACTGCAAATTTGGTCTGAGGCTTATTACCAACTGACGGAAGATGAGCGCAAAATATTTGTGAAATATATTTTGCGTCACGGGTTATCATCGCTATTGGCAAAAATAGAGCCTGAACCAGAAGATGAATAACCATAAAAAAGGGTGAAATTGCTTTCACCCTTTTCAATATTGATTTAGCTCTCTAACGGTGATTATGAATGGCGCTGAATAGCAACGTGCGCTAAACCAATCAATGCTTCTTTATACACTGAGTCTTCAAGGGCGTTTAAAGCATCAATGGCTTTTTGAGCTTCTTCCTGCGCGCGTTGGTAAGTGTATTCTAATGAGCCGCAGCGTTTCATTGTGCCAAGGACAGTGTCTAATAGATGGCGACCATTTCCTTGCTCAATTGCTTGTCTAATTAGTGCTGACTCTTCTGCATTACCATGTTGCATTGCATGTAACAGTGGTAGTGTTGGTTTACCCTCATCGAGATCATCTCCAGTGTTTTTACCTAACTGGGTATTATCTGCATCATAATCAAGAAGATCGTCAACTAACTGGAATGCGGTCCCAATGTAGCGACCATAATCTTGCAGCGCTTTCTCTTGCTCAGGCGTGGCATTGGCTAAGATAGCTGACGCGTGAGAAGCCGCTTCAAATAGACGCGCAGTTTTACTGTAGATCACTTGCATGTAGCTCTCTTCAGTAATATCAGGATCGTTGCAGTTCATTAATTGTAAAACTTCACCTTCAGCGATCACGTTGGTGGCTTCAGACATCAATTTTAAAACACGCATCGAATCAAGATCCGTCATCATTTGGAAGGATCGAGTATAAATAAAGTCACCTACTAATACGCTTGCCGCGTTACCAAATACAGCATTAGCTGTCTGTTTTCCACGACGCATATCTGATTCATCGACCACATCATCGTGTAATAAAGTGGCGGTATGGATGAATTCGATTAATGCAGCAACTTGAATATGCTTATGTTCAGAATAGCCTAGGGATCGTCCTGCGAGGATCGCGATCATTGGACGGATCCTTTTTCCGCCTCCGCTAACGATGTAATAACCTAATTGATTGATTAATGCTACGTCTGAGTTTAATTGGCTGAGGATCGCTTCATTTACTGCTGACATATCCTCGGCTGTCAGTTCAACGATAGATTCTAAATTCATTGTAATATATTCATATTATTAGTTTTTGGGGCATTCCCTAAGCCAAAAATGGGAAAACCGATATCACAGTAATAGCGTAAGCATAACACTATTAATAATAAGATTATCGGGTGAAATGCAAAAAATGTTTAAATAAGTAACAATCGAAAAATATGGTGCTAAGTGGACTCAACCAGCTAATTTTGTGGGTAATGGTGCTTATAAATTAAAAGATT
>NZ_JAERJY010000241.1:0-2186 GCF_018257375.1 Providencia sp. JGM181
CATGTGAGAGTAGGGAACTGCCAGACATTAAATTAGCCGAGAAGCCACCCATTGGGTGGCTTTTTTGCGTTTGGGGAAATGGAAATCGCCGAAAGGTATATCATAAACTACCTTACCATGAGTAAATCGGGGATGCTAACTCGCTAACTGCCCAAAAATATCGAATATTCTCAGGCCTCCCGCGCCATAAACGGAGCTTTCATTATCAATAATCATTGTCAGTAATGAAGTTATCTTACATATTGAGTGAAAATTGACCGTCATATGGATTTTACCTGCTTTGTGCCCTAATCAAACAGCAAATAATGTCTCTATTACGCGCACCTTTTTCCTTTTTTAAGCCATTATCTAGCATATTTATCACGGTGAATGATAGAGAATTTGATGGAGATAGTCAGACTGGCTTAGAAAGGTCACAAAAAGGAATAATAAGTTCCGTAAGATTACCGGTAAGATATTTGATATACTGTACGTGAGTCAGTCAAACCAATGCTAAACTAGCATAGTCGGCAGCAATACTGTTGTTACCAATAATACTGTTGTTATCAATTTCGTAGGGAATCCGGTACGTGGCTAAAAGAACCTATTCTGTTCGGTACATTGCGGGCGAGCCTGCAAAACGTATTCAGCCTATGCCAATCCATATGCTAGGTGATTCTCTTCCTATTGGTCTTCCTCTGTTTCCTGCGGGTGAAACACTTGATGTGGTTAGCTGGAATATTTATAAGCAGCAGCGACCCAATTGGAAATCTACGTTAGCAGAGCTCGTCAAAGAAAAGAAATTACTCTTGCTTCAAGAAGCTCAAATGTCCCCAGAGTTAGTTAATTTTGCGGCATCTCATCAACTCATTGCTGATCAAGTCCCTGCCTTACCTTTTTCTCCTCATCCATCAGGGGTAATGACTCTCGCGACAGCTCACCCTATTTATTGTTGTCCATTACGAGAAAAAGAGCCGCTATTACGTCTAGCTAAGTCGGCTTTGATCACGGTTTATCCATTGCCTAATGGTAAGCACTTAATGGTCGCTAATGTACATGCAATCAACTTTAGTTTTGGGGTTGATGTATATACGAAGCAATTGAGCAAATTAGGTTCTCATATTAGCAAACATGTCGGTCCCGTTATTCTCGCGGGGGACTTTAATGCATGGAGCCGTCAGCGAGTAAATGCATTGAAACGCTTTATTCGTTCAGTTGGCTTGAAGGAAGTTCTCTACGATTTAGATTTACGAACAAAAGCTTTTGGTCGTCCATTAGACTTTATGTTTTACCGCGGCTTAAAACTGAAGGAAAGCCACGTATTACAGACAGATGCGTCAGATCATAATCCTATCATTACCCAATTTAAATTAACTAATTAATACCTTTTTAAGATTATCCCACCTTATTTATCCCTGTAATTATTGTAGATTTTATTCTCTATTTTATGGGGATTCATACCTTGAAACGATTACTATCTATCGCTTTACTATTTTGCATGCCCTATGCATTAGGAAAAAGTAACCTTGAGTTGGCAAAACAAGCCGAACAATTACCTCGCCTTGTTGTTTATGATTCATCTTATCGCCAAATAGATTACCCCAATGGGGATGTTCCCAGCCATTATGGTGTCTGTTCTGATGTTGTGATACGCAGTTATCGTAAGTTGGGTATTGATCTTCAAAAACAGCTTCATGAAGATATAAAGAAAAACTTTAGCCAGTATCCAAGCCAAAAAATGTGGGGGCTTCGTAAGCCTGATACCAATATTGATCATCGGCGAGTTCCTAACTTAGAAACCTTTTTTGCTCGAAAAGGTACTGTTAAACCTATTACGTTAAAAGGGGAGGATTATTTGCCCGGCGATATTGTTTCATGGCGTTTAGATAACGGTCGTCCACATATAGGAATTGTGACATCCATCAAAGCATCAAATAGCCATTATTACTTAGTGATGCACAATATTGGATATGGACAAGTCGCTGAGGACGTCTTGTTTAAATGGAAGATAGTTGGGCATTATTCATATTAATATTTTTATTTCAATGAGTTGTAATGGAATTTTATTTTATCATTTATGAATGAGTCACTTTTCTTTTACCGGAGAAAGTACTTTAATATCTCAAAGTGATTAATTTTTTTTGTTAATTTTCGAATTATATGCAATTTATTGTATTGGTTGTTATTGGTATTAAACTATATTTACT
>NZ_JAERJY010000242.1:0-2138 GCF_018257375.1 Providencia sp. JGM181
ATATAATAAAGCATCAATACTTTGGTGGTAATAATTTATATCGCTGATGTAATTATCCATATTTTTCCTATTTGATACAGCGAGTGCAGCGCCATGAGTAAAATCAATTAAAATATGTATCCAGAGCGTGGCTTGCTCTAAAGAGTATTTTAATTCTATCGCAAGCTCGATTAGAGTATTGGTTATCCGCTGTGCCTCTTCAGGAAACGCATTTGGGTGATTAAATATTGATAACGTTAATTCAGGATAACGAACAATACATTCTCGGTATTCAGTTAAGAGGTGCTTGATTTGTTCGATGGGTGTTCTCGATAAACAAGGCATTACCTTAGCGTAAACATGGTTAGCAATCGATTTGACTAAACACTCTTTGTCTTCAAAATAGTAATAAATTGTCATGGGGTTAATGCCCATTTCTTTAGCGAGCGATCGCATACTGAGTGCTGAGAATCCATGGGAATCAATAAATATGATTGCTGCACTGACAATTGCCTCCGCTGATATTTTTGGTTGTTTCTTATTTGGGCGTCCTACCGTTCGTGTTATTGCTACCAATGCTTTATCCATCATTATTCGCCTTCATCCGAGGATTGTTTTATTTCATAGTGGGATTGGATAAATCCAGAATCAAAGGTTTTAGTTTGTGTATGGTATAAGTGAATATCGTTAGGAATTTTACCAAACAATGGGCGACCAGAACCTAATAAAATGGGGATTCGAGTGATGATAAGATCATGAATCAAGCCTTCAGAAATAAAAGATTGAACTACTTTCCCGCCATCAATATAGGCATGATGATATCCCTCTACTTTTAGCATCTGCATGACTTCTTTAGGGGATAGGTCAATGAAGCGTACTTTTCCTATTAATTCTTCAGGGATAGTTTCTTGAGCGAGTACTTTTGATAGCACAATGACCGGACGATTATAAAACCAAGGTTGAACATGTTTTATTGTCTCATAGGTACCTCTACCCATAATAATCACATCAATATTGGCAATAAATGTATCATAACCGTGATCTTCACCGGTTGAATCTAATTGAAGTAACCAGCTGATATCGCCGTTTTCACGGGCTATAAAGCCATCAATGCTGGTTGCAATAAATACATGTCCAGTCGTCATCACTGTATTCTCGCTCTAATTTATTATACGGCGTATAATAAATGGATAGGTAGAATTTGCAATAGTGAAGTGCTTAATTCCTTATCAGGATAATCTGCATAAAATGGATTAGGGCAGGTGTAAAAAGGTATATTGACAAAGTATATCTAAAGATTAGAATGATTCTCAATTGGTCTCTAAGACTCGTAAGCGTTTACGTTAATCAACGCATATAACTTTGTTGTACCAACAGTTATATGCTGTTGTGTATCCGCTGATTAATGGAGACTGTATGTCATATCAAGACCGTAATTATGTATTAGGTATACCTAAACTTCCTATGAGAGCCCTATTTTTTCTGGTGCCTTTCTTTTTATCTTTGGTGATGAGCGGTATTGTTTCACTAATAAGTACTCTTCGTGCGTTAGGATTCACCTCCGAAATTTATGAGCCTTGGATTAGTTCATGGGCTATTTCATGGATGATTGCATTCCCAACAGTATTATTTGTTTTGCCTATTGCAAGACGTGTATCTCTGCTATTTGTTAAGCAAGCTTAAACAATATGCCACCTATTATTAGGTGGCATAAATAGTGATTTTATTGAGAAGAAAACATTTTTATGTCATTAAAAATTATTGGATTATTTTTTTTAACTGCGATAGCAGAAATTTTAGGTTGCTACTTCCCTTATTTATGGATGAAAAAACAGGGAAGTATTTGGCTGTTAGTACCCACCGTACTCAGTTTAATACTGTTTGTTTGGTTGTTAACGTTACACCCTGAAGCCAGCGGACGTATTTATGCAACCTATGGAGGCATTTATATTGTGACGGCATTGATCTGGCTAAAAGTCGTTGATGGTGTTTCCCTTGCCGCTACAGATTTGATTGGTGCGCTGGTGGTTTTACTTGGTGCTGGTATTATTATTAGCGGTTGGAAATAATAATTATCCATATATTAAGTTAATTTTAAATGTCTAGCTTAATATATGGATTGGTTATCTATTTTTATGTAGGTATAAACCACAATATAG
>NZ_JAERJY010000243.1:0-2122 GCF_018257375.1 Providencia sp. JGM181
GCTATATGCCAAATGAAAATATAATATCTGCACTGCCATCTAATTCCACAGCCTCAATAATTGGACCATTGGTTTCTTTAAGGCTGTTTAATATAGGCTTAACGGCTATATTAACGGTGAAATTTTTTCCACTGGATAATACGTTTTCATTTGTAAACCATGCATATTTTTTCCCTTTTAATACCGCTCCTTGAATGCGCTGAAATGGCCCTGCGCCTTCCACCACTCCGATTCCAACCGATTGACCATCCACTTTTGGTTGGTTAAGTATCAGCTGGTAATTCCCTAATCGTCCTTGGTTATTCACCTTCCCTAACCCAAAGTAATCTTCATTTCCCAATTGTGATGAATCACTTCGGTTATCCGAGAACTGAACAAGCAATTGAGTTGGTGTATTACACGACACTTGCCATGTTTTGGTAATCTCGGGTATTTCCGTTGCGTTAATCGCATTAAACTGGCGAGCATGCAATTGATTAAATTGATATTGCCCGCCATCAGGGATAACGATTTCACACGTAGGGGGTGACTCAACCTGTTCAATAATATTTCTATTTTGAAAAGTATGCGAATAAACTGCTTCACTAAAAAACAGACTACAATATGCAAACAGCAATGTAGCTTTAGTTACTGGAGTGACAAATAAACGCATATATTCCCCAAGAAATAAATTTCATTAGAATTTAATTAAATACCAAAGTTAAACGCCAGCACAGCCTCTGCTTGATAATCAACATTAGACGTCAAATCGATACCCGCTGTCGTTAATTGGTTGATTGAGCTAATATAAACGCTGGTTGTTACAAAATCCGCAGAGAATACTTTTCCCGCTGTTAATTTATTGGCGAATATTGTTGAGCTCTTTGTACCAAAACCATTAAGTATTTTCTTAGTCATGACAGAGTTATTTGCTGTAACACCATCACTTGCAATAAAAGCAGTTTTAGAATCAATCGTGACATCAGAAACAGCAAACATCACTGCACCGACGGATTTATCTGGGCTATCCGAATGCACCATGAAAAAATAAGTATCGCCAGATGCTGTAGGCCATGGCGTACTTTGATACGTATCCGTTGCACGATAGGTTAAATATGTCTCCGCATCACAAGTCACAGTGACATTCTTTTTAACCGGTGATTGTAATACCGTATAAGATGTTTGACTCAAATATCTTGGCGATGTTTTTGCTAATTCAAAAATAACATCTGACTGTTCATTTCCATTAATTAAACAGGTTGGCATTGCAACTTTGCCGGATACTTTTATATTTGCAGTTGTATTGGCAAATACAGCTGGAGATATTAATACCGTCGATAATATTAATGGTGTTATTTTTTTAATCATAGTTCCGTTCCATAATGAATAGATATAAATTTATATCTATTCATTTCAATCAAAAAATTAGAGAGAGAAAGCAAAGGCTAATGTTGCATGACCATCTAATTCCGCATCACCCGAGCTTGTTTTCAATTCAGAACTCAGCGTTGGTTTTACATCAAAGTCTGCTGCAAAAATTTGCCCAGCTCTTAATGTGCTCGTAGCTGTTGCCCACGCCATTTTTTTCGTTTTATCAATAGACATTGCTGTTGCATATGTTGCACCATTCGAAATACCAACAGCTTGAGCAGCACTTGAAGAATCCGCTTTGACTGTCGCATTCTTCATAGTAATTGTATAGAAACCAACTTTTTTATCGGTATCAAACAGACCTAGACCAAAGTTATATACACCCGCGGTTAATACAGAACTCGCACGATTATCAGTAGAGGAGAAAGTTAAATAAGTCGCTGCATCACAAATCACTTCAATGCTATTTGTTTTTGCATCAAGTCCTAAATTACCTGAAACAGGGAACATTCCAGGTGACACATCAAATACATATTCTAGATCAACTTCATTCTGACCTTTAATAGTACAAGTTGGTGGTGTAATTGAACCTGATACTTTTAAATTAGCCACAGGTGCAGCTGCTAATGTCGCGCTTGAAACAGAAATTAAAGATAATGCAATTACGGTTCTCTTAAACATGAAATAAATCCTATAAAATAAAAATAATATTTAAACGAATAAAACCCCTCCTATTGGAATTTTAAAATTAAAATCCTAATAAGAATATTTT
>NZ_JAERJY010000244.1:0-2097 GCF_018257375.1 Providencia sp. JGM181
GAAGTATTTTTATCCAATAAAAGACAGAGCGATTGAAAGTCATGTGATTTGACCGAATATAGCATTAAGAAATGTAAAATTAATATTATATTGGGAAATAGTCATGAATAAGATGGTATTTGTGGAGCAGGCATTAAAAGAGGTTCTTGGTAAACAAATTGGAGAGTTAGCTATAATCAAGCAATTCTTCTCATCGGATTATGTGCAAATAGTTGATGGAAAACAGATTGATTTTTCTGAGTTCTATGCGCATATGCAGGTTTTAAAAGAAGCCACCGAGAGCATTACGATAGAAATTAAGTCAATTGCAGAAGGTGAAAATTGTGTTCATACGCAACATATTGCGAAAGCAATAAAAAAAGATGGCACGGTGAGTGAATTTGAAGTATTTGCTTGCTTTCATTTGATGGATGGAAAAATTATTCGATGTGAAGAGCTGACGAGAATGTTATCAGGCTCAAAACACGATAATGATTTGGGTTCTAGAACATAAATATATTTATAAAGGCAATCAACATGAAGCCATGTAGCTAATATAGGGGTTATTGTAATTAGCTACATGATTAAGTGTTATTTTATGCAGGATAAGTGAGTTGCATACCGGTTCCAACTTCTTGAACAGGGGCATGTTTTGCTAAATGAATTTTAGCAGCCAAGTCCGTGCAATGGCATGGGTGGATCTGCAATAAATTTTGTTTTTTAAAATACTCACTGGTTTGGTTTAACAGCTCATCGGACGCTTTTTGTAAATGAAATCCGCCGATGACAGTCACAATTTTGTCTATTTTAGTGACTCGCTTAGCATGCTCGACAATGTTACAGATCCCAGAGTGTGAGCATCCTGTAATAACAATCAGCCCCTCGGAGGTTTTAATCGCAAGGGCGCTGTCATCCAGTACATAATCATCAACACTGTTATTATGTTCATCGATAGTTTTACCTACCGGCTCTTTTCCTTCAAACGTGTTATTTCTTGGGATCTCACCTAAGAAAATGACATTCTCAGAAACAGAGTAAGAACCTTTAGTTTCAACTGTATCAAAGTAGGCGGTTAAAACATTCTTAGGGGTATTCGCGCCAATAACTTTTGAGTGATAACTTTTAGGTTGCAAAGCGTCCGGATGATAAATCAATTTTTTGGATTGCTGGGATTCGACATTTCGGCGATCTAAATATTGAATAAGGTGATTAATTCCCCATGTGTGGTCATTATGACCATGGGATAAAACGAGGTCAGTAATTTGAGCAAGGTCGATATTGAGGATATTGGCATTATTAATGAAAACATCGGAATAGCCAGTATCAAATAGAATTTTTTTACCGTCAGCTTCAATGTGGTAGCAAACTGCGGGTTCGCCACAAAAATAACTGTCAATCAGGGTGTTGTTATCAACGAGTACAGAAATTTTTATTGTCATTTTTATCTCTTTAGTTGTTTCATTATACAAAGAGGTTATATCAGAATAATGGCAAAAAATATTCAACCATCGATAAACATATAGGGTGTAAAAAAACACATGTTTAAATATGTGATCGGGAAAGGGTTGTTTATGAAAGCTAACTAGTCAATGTGAGTGGTTTAGAGTGATAATCAGTACAAATACTCTTAACCCTATTGAGTTTGCTATGATTTCCTTATTGGTAAAATGCTTGTTTGGTGCACTCGCTGTTTTAGTTATCGCGATCCTCTCGCGAAGCAAAGTTTATTATATTGCGGGATTGGTTCCTTTGTTTCCCACTTTTGCATTAATTGCCCATGTGATTGTGGTTCAGGAGCAAGGTGTGGAGGCATTAAGAAAAACAGCATTGTTTGGTTTATGGTCGCTAATCCCTTATGCAATGTATTTAATCACTGTTTATGTCTTTGCAACCAAATTAACACCGTGGATTTGTTTAAGTTTAGCAACATTGATTTGGATAGTCACCGCAGCTGTTTTAGTGTATTTCTGGCAGCTTATGCAGTGAAACTTATTGGTTTAACGCTTTCATTGCGTAAATTTAATGAAGTGTGTGTTTTTTAGTACTTAAATTTATATACAACATTTCTGTGTTAGATTTACACTCGAATTATTTTTTAGACGATTTATAATAATACTT
>NZ_JAERJY010000245.1:0-1999 GCF_018257375.1 Providencia sp. JGM181
ACATCATAATGTTTATTTGACCTCTTTGGACTAAAAACACCATGAAATGTATATTTTAGTCACTTTTATAACATCTTTAGCTACCTCGCGCGCTTTACGATGCATCGTCAGCGTTTTATTCACCTCTAACTGAAAACTGATTATGCCGACTATCGAACAACTTATATTGCTTTCATCCATATTGATTTTACTCGGTATTTTTTCGAGTAAATTGTCTGCAAGACTTGGTTTGCCAATGTTGGTTATGTTTCTCTTTATTGGCATGCTGGCAGGTGAGGATGGCTTAGGGAAAATTACCTTTGATAACGTCAATGTATCTTATGCTGTTGGCTCTCTCGCCCTTGCTCTAATCCTTTTCGATGGTGGGCTACAAACCTCAGTAAAATCAATTAAGCTAGTCTGGAAACCTGCATTCACCTTAGCTACCGTTGGTGTTTTGATTACTGCTGGTATCACTGGGTTAGCCGCTGCCTATATTTTAGGTATTCCACTTCTTGAAGGGTTGCTTTTAGGCGCCATTGTTGGCTCAACGGATGCCGCCGCCGTATTTTCACTGCTACGCAATGCAGGCATTTACCTAAATGAGCGTTTACAGGCGACTTTAGAGATAGAGAGTGCAACCAACGACCCGATGGCCATATTTTTGACCGTTGGACTACTGCAACTGCTAATGAACCCACAAGCCTCTGGCAGTGAATTAGCGTTATTATTTGTTAGCCAAATGGGAATTGGTGCTGCTGTAGGGGTAGGTGTTGGTTGGATTTCAATAAAGATCATCAACAAAATTAAGTTACTTGCGGCAGGTCTTTATCCCGTTTTAGTGGCGGCTTGTGGTTTGTTTTCATTCGGTGTCGCCAGTAATTTAGATGGAAGTGGCTTCTTATCTATTTTTGTCACGGGTGTGGTTATTGGTAATCACTCATTTGTTTTCCAGCGCAATACCTTTCTATTCCATGATGGGCTGGCATGGTTAAGCCAAATCATCATGTTCGTGATGTTAGGCTTATTGGTTAACCCTAGCTCATTAATTGAGGTATGGCAGGAAGGGTTGCTCATTGCGCTGGTATTAACCTTTGTTGCAAGACCGTTGGCGGTTGTCCCTGTACTCAAACTATTTCGCTTCACTCGAAATGAGATAGCACTTATCTCCTGGGTTGGACTAAGAGGCTCTGTTCCGATTATTTTGGCTATTTTCCCCTTTATTTTTGGGTTACCGGGGGCCAACCTCATTTTTGATGTTGTTTTCTTCGTGGTACTCATTTCTGCAACGCTACAAGGTTCCACGCTGCCTTACTTTGCTCGCAAGTTAAATCTTATGCAACCACCACCGCTTCTGCCCGCTGCGACATTAGATATTACTGCTGTCGACCAGATTGATGCTGACTTGGTCGAATATACGCTGGGCGAGGACTGCTCTGCGGTAGGACGAAGGTTATCTCAATTAGCCCTGCCTGACCAAACCGTGATTGCGATGATCACCCGAGAAAAAAGTGTATTGCCACCACGCGGCTCAACAATCTTAATGGCGAATGATCATTTGTTTGTCGTACTAAAACCGCAAAATCGCCTATTCTTAGAAAGATTATTCTCCGAACAAACTTCTTCAGAACCAACCGTTATGGAGCTACCTGAATCAGGTTTAAGCTTAAAAGGCACAACGCGATTAAATGAAATTTATGAGTCATATGGGATTTTGATTGAAGTTGATTCCGATAAAACACTCAATCAATTTATTCACGTCAATACTGAAAATGAACCCTCTCAAGGGGATGTGATTAAGCTAGATGGCATACAAATAAAAATTGATGAAATGATCGGCCCACGTATCGTTACTGTTATTTTAGAGCCAGTAAAAATCCAGCAGGAATAATATGTTAAAAATAGTGATAATCC
This sequence comes from Providencia sp. JGM181, assembly GCF_018257375.1. Taxonomy (NCBI): domain Bacteria; kingdom Pseudomonadati; phylum Pseudomonadota; class Gammaproteobacteria; order Enterobacterales; family Morganellaceae; genus Providencia; species Providencia sp. JGM181. The sequence continues at coordinate 1,894 of NZ_JAERJY010000245.1, forward strand.
ATTTTCATTTTTCCACGCTTATTTTCTAAATTGTATGCATAAAAAATAAAAGCCCCAAAGGGGCTTTTATTTTTGCAAGTACTCTATATAAGAGAGAGATTAATAT
>NZ_JAERJY010000246.1:0-1938 GCF_018257375.1 Providencia sp. JGM181
ATTCATTACTTTCCAGGTTGATTTTATTTTTTTTCATTCGAATATATTTCAATCCAATTAGAGACTATTTTTTCAATAGAAAAGTTATCTTCGATGTGTTTTCTTGCTAATCTTTTGAGATTTTCTTTATCTATGTCTGGCATTGATATGGCTTTTAATACAGCGGCAGAAAGTTGCCCACTATCTTTAATTGGCACTAGAAAACCATTATTACCTAATACCTCTTTAACTCCACCACTGTCAGTTGCTATAGTTATCCTTTCGCATGACATCGCTTCAGCTACAACTAATCCAAAACCTTCCCACTCAGATGAAAGAACAAAAAAATCACATGCAGACATCCAATCATAAACATTATTTTTTAAACCTAAAAATAATACATTGTTCTCAAGGTTTAATTTTTTAGTTAAGTATTGAAGCTCTCCCTTCAATTCACCATCACCAATAATTAATATTTTTATATTTGAGTAGGTAGCTTTAATATGAGAAAAAGCAACTAGTAGATTAGGGTAGTCTTTTGCTTTTGTTAATCGGCCGACAGATAGAAATACAATATCATTATCAGCAATATTTAATTCATCTCTAATTGTAACTCTAGAGTTCTGAGAGAATTTAAATTTTTTTGTGTCAATTCCGTTATATTGTACTCGAACTTTATTCGGTGTTACGGCTTTTTTTTCTAGAAATACATCAACTGCCTCTTGACTTACGTTAGTTGATAAATCGGTTAGAAAATCAGTGAGTCGATATGATAACATTCTTAATTTTCCACCCTCATTTTTATTGTGCATAGTTGATACTAAAAACTTAATTGGGGTGGATATACGTAATAGCCTAGCGAATATATTCGCATGAATCATATGACTATGCACAACATCAGGCCTGATTCTTTTTATTATCTTTCGAGCCAAACAATAAGCATTAATAAAGCTGACGAAAGATTTTTTCAAATTTAAGCAATCAATTTTAACTTCAGATTTTTGTGGTTTGATAATTAATGTATCTGTTAGGGATATAATATGTACAAAATGTCCCTTTTCTACATATTCATCAGCAAGGCTGCAAAGTTGTTTCTCTGCGCCACCCATTCCTAAGCCTGTTGTTATAAAAACAATCTTCATCTTACTATTTTCTCAGTAACTCTATCCAAAGGGGTAATATGTTTTCTATAGAAAATCTATTGGAATTTATTATTGAATTTTCTTGCATGTGTTTATAGCTATCAAAATCTGACTCTATTAATTGAATGGCATTTTTCATATGTAATGACAGCTCTTCTATATCATTAGGTTTACATATCCATCCGGATTTATCATGTTGAATTATTTCTCTTGGGCCTGCATCACAATCAAAAGAAATAACTGGTAATCCACATGCTTGGGCTTCTAATACAACTAACCCAAAGCCTTCAAATCTAGAGCTTAAAACAAAATATGAGGCAGCATAGTATTCTGATAAAATGTTAGAGGTATTAGGAACTATTTGTACTGAAGAATTTAAAGATAACTCCATTATCATATTTTTTAGTTTAACTTCATCTTCACCGGAACCTACAATTCTTAGTTTCCAATTAGGATATTGCTTGCTAATTATCTCCCATGATGAAATTAACATATCAAAACCCTTTTGATGGGTTAATCGCCCAACAGCAAGGATTATTTTTTCTCTTTGAAATAGATTCCTATCATGGGGATTGTTAAGGTTTATAGTTATTGGGTTTGGAATAACACAAATATTTTTTACTGTAGTATTTTCCATCCAATAAGATTTGTCTTTTTCAGTTAATGTGATAATCATGTCTGCATAATACGCAGCAATATTTCGAATTTTTTTTCTGGATGATTTTCCCAGTGTCACATTATAATTGAAATGCTCCCAACTATAGTGCTTAGTTTCATTCATTCCTAATTTTGCAGGTATAGTATATATTGCTGTCTC
>NZ_JAERJY010000247.1:0-1937 GCF_018257375.1 Providencia sp. JGM181
ATTTAATATATATCTTTATGGCAACTATTTATAGGCGCTTAAATCAATATAAAAGCATTTTTCCCCCATTAATAGCAAAAATGGCATAAGAGAAATTTCTTATGCCATTAACACTGTATTATCACCAATTGTGTTGTAGCTAACTTATTGGAGCCTAATGCATTGAAGCTAAGACCCCAATGTATTTGATAAAGTAAGATTAGCTGCAGTTTAAAGGCACCTTATCGACTGGTTTGCATTATTCTCTGCATTTCATCTTTTAGATGCAGTTTTTCTTTTTTAAGTTTGGCAACCTGTTCGTTATAGCCGGCACCTGAAGGACCTTCGAGCTTGCTAATTTCTTTATCTAACTGGTGATGCTTCTCATATAGAGATTGAAAGCGGGGATGTGTGGAGATTAATTGTGAAACTAAATCTTGATCAGCAGATAACATACTACCTCCTCATAATGAATTAAGCCTCACTTTCAGTATAACCATTGATTGTTTTATGTACATATGGATGGGGCGGATTTACATAATTTTTATTAATTTTATGATCCTTATACTAATATTAAGTATTATCACTAAAGGATTAATGAGTTATCTATATTTTTGTAATTAAGAATCATCTATAGTGATTAAAGTGGTTGAATTGACCTACTATGTATCAAACCCTAGTTTTTAATGTTGTTATTTTTTTACCAATAGGAATTTTATGATGAAAAAAGCGATTTTGTCTGTAATGGCTGCGGTAGCAGTGTCTTCTTGTGCAATGGCGACTGAAGATTTAGGAAAGATCGCGCCTTACCCGAAAGCAGAATCTGGTATGACTCGTCATGTGATCCAGCTTGATACTCAGCAAAATGAATATGACTACATGGTTGAGCTGGTTATCGGAAAAACCATTAAAGCAGATTGTAATCGCCAATGGTTTATGGGTGACTTAGAAGAAAAAACCTTAGAGGGTTGGGGATATAACTACTACAAATTAGACGAAGTCAAAGGACCTGCCTCAACAATGATGGCTTGTAGCGAACCTGCAAAAGACCGCTTTATTACCACTCAATTAGGTGATGAAGCATTTGTTCGTTATAACAGCAAACTCCCAATTGTTGTTTATGCGCCAAAAGATATGGAAGTGAAATACCGCATTTGGTCGACAGACGATAAATTAATGAACTCTGTTAAGAAATAATGCATTAAAATGCCGCGTCAGTTTTCTATGATGCGGCATTTTTATTTTGTAAGCTTTAGATTAACGAACGACAAATACTGAGGTTTGCGCATGACGCACAATGGCGGATGCAGTCGAACCTAATAAATAAGTGGATGTGCTTGGATGATGAGAACCGACGACAATTAGGTCGGCATTAATGGTTTTTGCGTAATCTAAAATTTCGTCTTTTGCTGAACCAATACTCACTTGACATGTAATTTGAGAACTTGGAATTTTAGTATCTTTGATCACTTCTTCTAATGCCCGCATTGCGAGTGTTGCACGCTCAGCCGAGTTTTTATGGCTTTCAGGTAAGATAGCGACTTCAATACCAAAAAATAGTTCTACACTTGGGATCACTGAGAAGAAGTGAATCTCAGGCTTACCTAATGTTGCCAAATCTTCCACATGTTTGATGATATTTGAATTTAAATCATCTTCTAACAGATCAATAGGAACCAATATTTTCTTATACATAGCCACCTCTTCATTTGTTATTTTCATTTTATTATATACCTATCATTTTATAAGTCATATTACACTTATGATTTTGTGATATTGAATTCACAGGAGCATGGTTATCTAATAAAGATAAATCTACACTCTAGCTATAATAGGGGATAGGCTAGTTATGAATATCTTTTCTTTATAGCTTTTATCTGATTATGGCTTTTTATCTTATCAAGGATAGAAAAATAAAGAATAACCATTCTCAATCAATATAATCAATTATTTACAAT
>NZ_JAERJY010000248.1:0-1930 GCF_018257375.1 Providencia sp. JGM181
ATAACAATGAATATGATAAATGAAATTGAATATTCACTTAAAGAGATATCTGAAAACATAAAATTACTAAAAATCAACATAAAAAGAATAAAATTATAACCGACACCCTGCACTAGCAGGGTTTTTTATAACTAAAATTCAAAGTAACAATTCATGCAAATAATCGGATATGTATTACTGCTTGTAATGCAGGGTTCTGCTGTACCTGCATCTGAGCAAATATACATACAGACTAATGCGAGAGCTGTAGTGAGGCTTTTAAGAGAGAATCAATAATTAAATCCATCTATAGCAAAATATGGAGACTATTATGAATACAAACCTTTCTGTTGAGTGCTTACCAATATCTAAATACTGTGAATTGTTTGGTGAGAGCACTGATGCAATCAATAAACGAGTTCAAAGGCGCTTCTGGCAAGAGGGAGTGCATGTATTAAAGGTCGATGGTGCAAAAGAGCGTTGGATTGATATAAAGGAAGTCAACAAATGGGTCAGAAAAAACAAGCAGGATACCTACTACCAAGAGGCGTAACCATCCGTCAAAATAAAACCAAAAATACTTTGGTTATTACATTCACTTATAAAGGGGTTCTGTGTAGGGAACCCCTATCCCGGCTAACCGTAGATAATAAAAATATTAAATATGCAGAAAGGCTACTCGCCGAAATTCAGAATCATATAGAAAAAGGTACATTTAATTACCACAAGTATTTCCCTAACTCTAAAAAATCAAATTTCTTCGGTGATAATAATCGTGAAAAAAGAGTTATTGATTATTTGGAGGAGTATCTTGTGATTTGTGAAACTAGAAATCTGTCACCATCGACTATCAAAGGCTATGAAAAATGCAAAAGTTCCCTATCAGATTTGCACCAATTACATGTTTCATCACTCACACCTGCAATCCTAAAAAACTGGATACAAAAGCAAACGACAGTATTAAAAACCATCCGTAATCAGCTCTCTTTCTTGCGTAGCTCGCTAGATGAAGCCATTACTGATGGGATTATATCAATTAATCCAGTCAGCCTAGTATCAGCATCAAGATATCAATCAAAAAATAGTGGTTCTGAAAGTAACTATATTGTTGACCCATTATCACCACAAGAAGTATCCGCCCTACTCGCTGCAGCAAAATACGAGCAATGGAAAAACTTATTCCAGTTTGCCATTAATACTGGATTAAGAAGCTCCGAATTATGTGCATTGAGATGGAGTGATATAGATTTCATAGAAAATACCGCACATGTGCAGTCCGCAAGTGTCGTTGGCGTTATTAAGAAAACCAAAACTAAAGCCGGTACCAGAAAGGTAGAATTGAACAGTGAAGCAATGAACGCCTTGAATGACCAGAAGCAATTCACGTTTATGAAAGATGGTGTGATTTTTGAAGACCCAAAAACAAATAAAGCTTGGGCAGGCGCTGATGCAATCAGAAAGAAAGCATGGGTGCCAACGCTGAAAAAAGCGGGCATTCGATATCGCAATCCATATCAAACAAGGCATACATTTGCCACGAGACATATTAGCCAAGGCGCTAACCTGTTTTGGCTAGCTGGGCAAATGGGGCATAAAGGGCCTGAGATGTTATTTAGGCACTATGGGAGTTATCTTAAGGAGTATGATGGAGGTACGGTGAACAATAACGATAATCTATATTCCGTTACACTCATTTAGACTTGGGCTGACAGCGTTAGTAGATAGAGCACAACTAAACCTAGCCGCCTAACTTGTGTGAAAGTATACTAACCGATGGGTATAGTTCATGAAAGAAATATTATTTATTCTATTTTAATCAAGCTGAATAAAAATAAGGTTACTTTTAAAAACTTTAATAATTTGTGTTTTTATATATTCCATAGTAAATTTTCACATTATTTATTATTTAGTACAGCTAGCAAATAATTAAATATGTGGCTAAATATTTCTA
>NZ_JAERJY010000249.1:0-1853 GCF_018257375.1 Providencia sp. JGM181
AGAAAAATTAGGAGAGGAGTTAACTCGTCCTGTATTACCTCGAAGTGCTGCCATTGATTATATTCCCAGTCAATATTCATTGATGTTCCATTAAATGAGGTTTTCTATGTCAATTTCAGCACGTAATCAGCTTACAGGAACGGTCGAATCAGTTGTGGCTGGTGCCGTTAATGATGAAGTGGTTTTAAGCTTAGGTAATGGTGAAACAATTTCTGCGGTGATCACGAAAAATAGCACTCAGTTGTTAGGCTTGGCAAAAGGTAAGCAGGCTGTTGCGATTATTAAGGCGCCATGGGTTGTCTTAGTTTCGGATGAGCACGAGTATCTTTTTTCGGCTCGTAACCAGTTCAGTGGACGTATTGATGGGATTGAAACAGGTAGTGTGAATGCTGTTGTTCATTTGACAACGAATGCCGGAACGAAATTATCTGCCGTTGTGACAAATAATAGCATTGAAGAGATGAAATTAGAGGCAGGCAGTAAAGTTACCGCTATTGTCAAAGCATCTAGTGTAATTTTAGCGACGAAAAAATAAGTTAGACCGCTCAATATTACCAAGGTCGTAGTTTTTCTACGACCTATCTATCAGAAGTTAGTTTTTTGCATTTATTCTTAATTGTCCATTTGAACAGGTGGTTAGCATATCTTTTTTTAATAACAGTGAATTAAACAACGGTTAGATGCATAAATCCACCAGAGAAACGACCACTTTCAGGAACAAAGCATAAGAGTTTTTCGCCTTTATTTAAACGCCCTGAATGTAATAATTCATGGATCATGATGTAGATTGAGGCAGAGCCAGTATTTCCTCGCTCTGAGAGATTGGTAAACCAACGCTCTTGAGGGATCGCAAAGTTGAGGTCAGTCAAGCATTCAGATACCGGTTGACGAAAATATTCGGATGAAATGTGGGGAAGGAACCAGTCTATATTATTTGCTGAAATTCCATATTTTTCGATGACTTTTTGTAGTGGTTTTTTTAGCGCTAAGGCGATGATATTTTCATTAAGTAAACGTACATCTTGTTTAATGGAAAAAATTGAACGTGTAATCCATTCTTCTTGTTTCAACTGCTTCCAACTAATTAATTTTCCGTCACTGTCTTTTTCTGCCCCAGCATACATACATGCAGGAATTTCATTCGCGTACGATGAGATATCAATCCAATCAATGCGTAATGATAAGCTATGTGGATTAGGTTGATTTTTCAGCAAGAATGCACCGGCTCCATCGGAAAGCATCCAACGTAGAAAGTCTTTTTCAAAAGCAATTTCTGGGCGCTGAACTAATTGTTCGACCAATGCCTCATTTTCAGCTTGGAAATTACGTGCATGTAAAACGGGAGAGACAACTTCTGATGCGGCTGAAACTGCATTGGTAGTTGTTCCAGAACTGACGGACAAATAAGCATATTTCAACGAAGTTAAGCCTGCTAAGCAAATGCCGGATGTTGAAACAACTTCACAGGGTTTATTTCCAAGTTCCCCATGAACCATGACGCCGTGACCTGGCATTAGTTGATCGGGCAGCGTCGTGCCTGTGGCTAGGCATTCAATATCATTGAGGGAAAAATCACTATCAACTAATCCATGAATGGATTTTGCAGTAACTTGTGCATTGTTAAAATTAGCCACGCCAGAGGAAGGGTTGAGGACATAATGGCGTTTTTTGATTCCATTACTTTTCAGCACAATTCGAAGGGAACGGGATGCCTTTTCACCAATATAACCTAAAACATGTTCTATATTTTTATTATCAACGGCTTCACCGGGGAGGAATATAGACGTTTTTGTAATATATGTATTAATTTTGCTCATATTTTCTCTATTTAATTAAATTAAATATTCTAAATG
>NZ_JAERJY010000024.1:0-31491 GCF_018257375.1 Providencia sp. JGM181
GTATTGAATTATTCTCATTTAGAAAACTTTCACTTATAAATCAATTAATTGAAATAATTTAAGTTTCAATTGAAGAGCCTAGATTTTCATAGGCTCTTTTTTATTGCTTCCCCTCAGTAATCTGGTTGAACTAAAAAGACCAATAAACCCCATAAAATCCGTTAAAAAATTTTAAACCAATCGCAATGATTTGCCTTATCAATTAGTCAGATAAGTAAAAATGAGTTATTAAATATAATTTGTGATAAGGGATGAAAAAAGACACTAATTAGAGTGCTTTCAGCCATGAAATGGATTATAAAAAGTAGGGTCTTAATGGATGTTTATAATGGATTATGATGTTTCAAGCTTAAAAATTGCCCTATAAAGTTTGTTAATGGGTTAAGTTAGCAGAAGAATGTTACTTTCTTGTGAATGAATTAACATTACGTTTAAATTCTGCTATGCTGATTGCCCGAAGCTGGACATAATTTTATCGCCATTGAGATTATGTGAGCAAATTCCTCTGACCTGGCACCGGATGATGACTTTTTCAGGATGGTGCAGACAGCCGGGTATATAAATAACAAAGAAGCGAGGAGAACGTCGTGCTAGAAGAATACCGTAAGCACGTAGCCGAGCGTGCCGCTCAAGGGATTGTCCCTAAGCCATTAGATGCGTCACAAGTAGCTGCACTAGTCGAGTTACTGAAAAACCCACCCAAAGGTGAAGAAGATTTCTTGTTAGACCTGCTGACCAACCGTGTTCCACCGGGTGTCGATGAAGCAGCGTACGTTAAAGCTGGATTTTTAGCCGCGATCGCAAAAGGCGAAACATCCTCCCCTCTGATCTCCCCTGAAAAAGCTACTGAACTGCTTGGTACCATGCAGGGCGGATACAATATTCACGCACTAATCGAAGCTCTTGATGATGCCAAATTGGCAGCCATCGCAGCGAAAGCACTTTCCCATACTCTACTCATGTTCGATAACTTCTACGATGTCGAAGAAAAAGCGAAAGCGGGAAATGCACATGCTAAGCAAGTGATTGAATCATGGGCGAATGCCGATTGGTTCAACGAACGTCCTGAATTAGCTGAAAAAATGACAGTGACTGTATTTAAAGTGACTGGCGAAACAAACACCGATGATTTATCTCCTGCACCAGATGCATGGTCACGTCCAGATATCCCTCTGCATGCTTTAGCAATGCTGAAAAACGCGCGTGATGGTATCGTTCCTGATGAAGCAGGTAGTGTAGGTCCAATTAAACAGATCGAAGAACTGAATAAAAAAGGTTTCCCACTGGCTTATGTGGGTGACGTTGTCGGTACGGGTTCTTCTCGTAAATCAGCAACGAACTCCGTTTTATGGTTTATGGGCGATGATATTCCATTCGTGCCTAACAAACGTGGCGGCGGTGTGGTGCTGGGCGGTAAAATTGCCCCTATCTTCTTTAACACAATGGAAGATGCGGGTGCACTGCCAATTGAAGTGGATGTATCAAAGCTGAATATGGGCGATGTGATTGATATCTATCCATATAAAGGTGAAGTTCGTAATCACGAAACTAACGAATTGTTAGAAACATTCGAATTAAAAACGGATGTGTTAATCGACGAAGTTCGTGCTGGTGGTCGTATTCCTCTGATTATCGGTCGTGGCTTAACCACAAAAGCACGCGAAGCATTAGGTTTAGGTGCAACGGATATGTTCCGTCTTGCAAAACCTGTTGCACAAAGCAATCGTGGTTACTCATTAGCACAAAAAATGGTCGGTCGTGCATGCGGTCGCCAAGGTATTCGCCCAGGCGAATACTGTGAACCTAAAATGACGTCTGTCGGTTCTCAAGATACTACGGGTCCAATGACGCGTGATGAGCTGAAAGACTTAGCGTGTTTAGGATTCTCTGCAGATTTAGTCATGCAGTCATTCTGTCACACGGCAGCTTATCCAAAACCTGTCGATGTTACCACGCACCATACGCTGCCTGATTTTATTATGAATCGTGGTGGGGTTTCTCTACGTCCGGGCGACGGTATCATTCACTCTTGGTTAAACCGTATGCTATTGCCAGATACTGTTGGTACTGGTGGTGACTCACATACCCGTTTCCCAATTGGTATCTCATTCCCAGCAGGTTCTGGTTTAGTGGCTTTTGCCGCAGCAACCGGTGTTATGCCTCTAGATATGCCAGAATCTGTATTAGTTCGCTTCAAAGGGCAAATGCAGCCGGGTATCACATTACGTGACCTTGTTCATGCTATTCCACTGTATGCGATTAAAGATGGCTTACTGACTGTCGAGAAAAAAGGTAAGAAAAACATTTTCTCTGGTCGTATTCTGGAAATTGAAGGCCTTCCTGAGCTGAAAGTTGAGCAAGCATTTGAATTAGCGGATGCATCAGCCGAGCGTTCTGCAGCGGGCTGTACTATCAAACTGGACAAAGCGCCAATCATCGAATACCTGCAATCTAACATCGTTCTATTGAAATGGATGATCGCAGAAGGTTACGGCGACCGTCGTACCATTGAGCGTCGTATCAAAGGTATGGAAAACTGGTTAGCGAACCCTGAGTTACTTGAAGGCGATGCCGATGCAGAATATGCCGCAGTGATTGAAATTGATCTTAATGAGATCAAGGAACCAATTCTGTGTGCACCAAATGACCCAGATGATGCGCGCTTACTGTCTGATGTTCAGAATGAAAAAATTGATGAAGTATTCATTGGTTCTTGCATGACTAACATTGGTCATTTCCGTGCGGCAGGTAAGCTGCTGGATTCCCATAAAGGTCAATTACCAACTCGCCTGTGGGTTGCGCCACCAACCAAGATGGATGCAGCGCAATTAACTGAAGAAGGTTATTACAGCGTATTTGGTAAGAGCGGAGCGCGTATCGAAGTCCCAGGTTGTTCACTGTGTATGGGTAACCAAGCACGCGTGGCTGATGGTGCGACAGTCGTTTCTACATCGACTCGTAACTTCCCTAACCGTTTAGGTACAGGGGCGAATGTGTATCTGGCATCCGCAGAGTTAGCCGCAGTTGCTTCTCTGTTAGGTCGCTTACCAACGCCAGCTGAGTACCAACAGTTTATGAATAAAGTCGACGAGACTGCGGAAGATACATACCGCTATCTGAACTTTGACCGACTGGATCAGTACACTGAAAAAGCCGATGGTGTGATTTTCCAAACTGCTGTTTAATCAGCAGTAGATAGAATCATACTGACTTAACCCCAAGAATTGAGAATTCAATTTTTGGGGTTTTTTCTATCTTGCTTTTAGCAAAGAATACGAATATAGCTAGGTGAGCGTTAAAGATATTGTGAAATTTCAATCAAATTCAAATCAGGATCTCTGATATACAAAGAGATAATCTTACCGATAGCACCCGTTCTTTGTACTGGCCCCTCTATAATTTCCACACCTTGCTGTTCAATATGCTTTTGAACTTCAATTAGTGGAATATCACTGATAAAGCAGAGATCTAACGATCCTGGAACAGGCAAATGTGCCTTAGGTTCAAACTCTTTCCCATATTGGTGAATGTTTATCTTTTGCTGACCAAATTGCAGGGCAAAACGTTGTTCACCGAAGGTGATCACAGACATCTTTAAAATACGTTGGTAAAAATCAAGACAGGCATCAAGATCTGTGGTGGTTAAGACTAAATGGTCTAATCGATTAATCATTAACGTTCCTATTACCGAGTTGGGTAGTGTGTATCAATCTTAATCGAATAAATATATTTATGCAGCGTAATAGTCACGACCATTAATTTTCTTCTGACAGCCCGTAATAGCGCTAAGCAAACCCGCTTGACTCGCGTTATACTTAATTCAAAGACGCAAAGTGTGAGGTATTGCATATGGATTACCAATTCTTAAAGGATATTACAGGAAGTATTACCGCTAAATTTTCAATGGATCATGAAGCTATCGGTTATTGGTTAAATGAGGAAATCAAAAATGACCTCAGTTTACTGGACACCATCGCAGAAAATTATGAACTTATTAAAGGCAGCGAAAAGCAATGGGAGTTTATTGGTCACGAATACACACTTATTCTTGATGATGAGGAGGTGATGATCCGTGCGAACCAGTTAGCCTTTGAGACGGACGGGTTAGAAGAGGGCATGAGTTACTATGATAATGAAAGTATTGCTTTTTGTGGTGTAAATGACTTTTTTGATATGTTGGATGACTACCGTGAATTTGTTATCGAAAATCGATAAATAACATTTTATTTATCGATTAATTTTATATTTTGATAATTTATAGCTATTATTTTAAGCGTGTTATTCAATTATTTACTAATAGTTTCTAAGGTTACTAATTGAATTGAGCGAGTTTTCCTAGTCTAAATTTGATCGAAAAGGATATACATATGAATACTGATGATGTTACAGGCGCATTGAATGATGCAACAAATTGGTTTGTGGCAAATCAGGATCTGCTAGTCCAGTATGTCGTCAATATCGTTTCCGCACTTGTTATTTTAATTGTGGGGTTGATGATTGCTAAATGGGTTAGCCGTGGTTTGAATCGCGTGATGACAATGAGAGGAATTGACTCCACTGTTAGCGAATTCTTATCTGCTATTGCTCGCTATACCATTGTGGCATTTACCTTAATTGCTGTGCTGGGAAAAATTGGCGTACAAACTGCCTCTGTCATCGCGGTAATGGGTGCCGCCGGTTTAGCGGTTGGTTTAGCATTACAAAACTCATTAGGTAACTTTGCTGCGGGCGTTCTGCTGGTGGTATTCAGACCATTAAAAGCGGGTGAGTTTGTTAAAATTGGTGCGATTGACGGTACAGTACAAAGCGTACAAATTTTCTCAACTACATTGAGAACGGCAGATGACCGTATTGTGGTGATCCCAAACGGTAAAATTATTGGTGACAGCATCATTAACGTGACTCGTGAGCCGCTTCGTCGCCAAGATATTATGGTCGGTGTTGCTTACAATTCTGATATTGATGTGGTTAAAAAAGTATTGGGTGATATCGTTGCTGCTGATTCGCGTATTCTGCATGATAAAGGCGTGACTATCCGTTTAAATGAAATGGCACCATCTTCATTAAACTATTTAGTGCGTTTCTGGACAACGAATGGCGATACTTGGCCGGTTTATTGGGATTTAATGGAAAACTTTAAGCGTGCTCTTGATAAGCACAATATTGGTATTCCATTCCCGCAAATGGATGTTCATCTTCACCAAGTTAATACCAGCGCAAAAAATATTTCTGCTGAATAAGTATTAACGTATTTATCCTTAAAAATGGCGCGACCTAAACATTGCGCTATTTTTATTTGCATTTTGTCCTTAGCCTCATCCTACTTTCTATCTTTTCTTTATTGCCAATCCTGATTAGCCTTACTTATGGTCCATTAGAGTTAATCGTTTTCACTAATAATTTTTTCTGGATATTATTCTTTGCAGATGAACTGAATAATTATTGGGAAGAATTGCATGTTTACGATTTATTTTCAGGGGGCTCTGCTTGGGGCTGCAATGATATTACCGTTGGGGCCACAAAATGCATTTGTATTGCAGCAAGGTAGTCGCAAACAATTTCATTTAATGAGTGCATTGTTATGCGCGCTAAGTGACACGATTTTAATTATTGCCGGTGTATTTGGCGGTAGTGCCTTATTAAGCCAGTCTGAGTTATTGATGGCGTTAATTACATGGGCTGGAGTCGCATTTTTAGCGTGGTATGGTTATGGCGCGTTTCGTACAGCGATGACTCCAGATGATGAGGTCTTACAGCTAGAAAGCAAAACGATGACACGCTGGAAAGTGATTGTGACTTTATTTGCCGTCACTTGGCTGAATCCGCATGTGTACTTGGATACATTTGTGGTGCTAGGCAGTGTCGGTGGGCAATTAGAAAGCCAATTACGTCCATGGTTTACAGCAGGGGCTTTGACGGCTTCATTTGTGTGGTTTTTCTTATTAGCCCTGTTAGCCGCTTGGTTTTCTCCTATACTGAATAAACCTCGCTCTCAGCGTTTTATTAACCTGTTTGTCGGTTGTGTCATGTGGTTTATTGCATTTAAACTCGCGATGCATGGTTTGGGTTATTAATTAGCATTATTCTGAATCGCAGTTTGCGCTGAATATGATAATGTGAACCTTAATCAAAGGAAGTTTATGATGAACTTCCTTTTTCTTGTAGAGAAAAATACCATTGGGAGGTTCTGTGAAATTGAAATCTATCGTTGTTGCTGCCCTGCTGGCAGGTCTTGCGGTACCAACCATGTCATTGGCAAGCGCCGTACCAGAAGGTCCTCATATTTCGACGTCAGCAAGTGGTGCTGTGAAAGTGGCACCAGATATGGCGACGCTGAGCATTAATGTGCAAGTGACCAATAAAGATGCCGCGGCTGCGAAAACCGCAGTTGATAAGCGTGTTGCTGAATACTATGAATTCCTAAAGAAAAATGGCATTGAAAAGCAAGATATTGAAGCTGCCAATGTGCGTACCCAACCAAACTATGATTATAGTTCGACTGCTAAGGCGTCTTTAAAAGGCTATACCGCGACAAGAACCGTTGAAGTGAAAGTGAAAAAACTGGATCAATTGAATGTGCTGCTCGATGGGGCATTAGCGGCAGGATTGAATGAAATTAATTCAGTCCAATTTGGCGTGAATGATCCGCAGAAATATCGTAATGCTGCGCGTGACCAAGCGATGAAGAATGCTCAACAGCAGGCTGAAGCGTTGGCGAAAGGGTTTAATGCCCAGTTAGGGCCGATTTACAGCATTAATTACAATGCGCCATCAGATGTGCCATACCCGATGGCGATGCGTAGCCGTGGTGGTTCGCTGAAAGCTGCTGCTCAAGATCTCAATGTTGATGAGACCTATGAGCAACAAAGTATTGATTTTAATGACCAAGTCGATGTGGTTTTTGAAATTAAGCGTTAATTTCAGCCGCAATTTCATCATCTTGTTTTAGCATCTGGCGTCCTGTTTTTAGCAGGGCGTCAGTCACTTTCTTCATTGTGCGGCTTTCTGGCGCAAAACGATGCCAATAAAGCATACGGCGCTGGCATAACCCCGGTGTTAAATCGATTAGTTCACCATTTTCTAATTCGCTGGCAATCTGCAAGTGTGGGATCATACAGCATGTTGAGCCCTGTTTTGCTAGCTGCACAAACGCTTCCGATGAGTTAACGATATGGCAAGGGACGCTACCTGGCGATAGACCAAAGTTTTGTTGTACAAAGGCTTGGTGCATATCATCTAAGTGGTCAAAAGCCACGGCAGGCGCTTTTAGTAGCGATGCGCGAGTTACACCTTCAGGGAAATATTTAGCCGCAAAGCCAGGAGAGGCCACGAAAATATAGTCCAGAGCACCCAGTTTATCGACTAAACAGCCCGGTAGCGCTTGTGGCTGAATACTGATAGCACCGACTACTTCACCGCGTCTTAAACGTTCCTGGGTACGAGTTTCATCTTCCACTTGAATATTCAAGCGAATAGGGGTGTTGCCCAGAACGGGATTCAATGCAGGTAAGAACCAGGTTGCCAAGCTATCGGCGTTGACCGCTAAGGAGAGCAATAATGGGGTAGAGCCGCTGTTTTCATCTCCAAGCCACTGTTCTTCGAGTAATTCTACTTGATGAAGCAGCGCTAGCAGTTTTTGACCTTGTTCAGTCGGATGTGGCGGAACGGTGCGCACGAGTAAAGGCTGACCAAAAAGGTTTTCTAACTGTTTGATTCGTTGAGAAACCGCAGATTGGGTGATACACAATTTTTGTGCTGCTCGTTCAAATCCGCGTTCACGAATGACGGCATCCAGTGCTTGCAAGGCGCGATAATCAGGGCGCTTCATCAAAAACTCTCCTTCTTGTTATTCTGCCAATCACTATGCCATATTTTTAGGGATAACACTTGCAAATATTCCTAAAGGGTATTTTTCATAAGAAGTAGTGCACAATCCCTAATAACAATACTGCAACTTGCTGGGTGTCCGGTATATACTATTGAGCATCTACTTAATGACTCATTATTTCAGTATAAGGCTCTCGCATGACTCAGGATGAATTAAAAAAAGCAGTAGGTTGGGCAGCATTAGAATATGTTAGACCAGGCACCATTGTTGGTGTTGGTACGGGGTCTACTGCCTCTCATTTTATTGATGCATTAGCAACAATGAAGGGGCAAATCGAAGGCGCAGTCTCTAGCTCTGAAGCATCAACGCAAAAATTAAAATCCTTGGGTATTCCCGTTTTTGACTGTAATAGCGTGGATTCATTAGATGTTTATGTTGATGGTGCTGACGAAGTTGACGGTAACATGAACATGATCAAAGGCGGTGGTGCAGCGTTAACCCGTGAAAAAATCGTGTCTGCCATTGCTAAAACATTCGTGTGTATCGTAGACCAATCTAAGCTGGTGGGCGTACTGGGCAAATTCCCTCTACCAGTGGAAGTGATCCCAATGGCGCGTAGCTATGTGGCTCGTGAGCTAGTCAAACTGGGTGGCCAGCCGGTTTACCGTGAAAACGTGGTGACGGATAACGGCAACGTTATTTTAGATGTTCACAATTTAGAAATCCTCGACCCAGTCGCATTAGAAAATAAAATCAATGGCATTGCTGGTGTTGTAACTGTCGGATTATTTGCTAACCGTGGCGCGGATGTCGTGCTGATGGGAACGGCTGACGGCGTAAAAACCATTAAGTTGTAATTAATCAGAATGTAATGATAAGCCAGTGGCTTTTTGAGTTCACTGGCTTATTTTGTTTTTGATTAGCGTGTTTTTAACTAAATAGTTTGATGGTTAATGACTTTTGTAAATATCATCAACATGAAAATTATTTAAATTTTTTTTACCTTCCGTTATTTTGGTGATATATCTCACACAAATGCCCATTGGGTGGGCAAAATGCTTATTTTGTGTTACCGCTCTAGATTTTCCACCACATAACTTCTTTTTCATCACACTTTTTAGCAGAGTCTAAGCAATCGTTTGTATTGCTACTGCGCTGAATTTTGCTATGTTGGTATTCTCGTTTTATTTCAAGGTGCATGTGAGGGGGCTGGAGTGCCTTAATTTCATGGCGTGCATCTTGAATTATTTTGAGTTCATACGAAATTCATCGGTCAAAATTAAGTACGATAGGGTAGGGTAAATGGTCAAGGTATCTTTGCAGAAAGACAAAATTAAATTTTTACTGCTTGAAGGTGTTCACCAAAGTGCTGTGGATAACCTCAAAGCAGCGGGTTACACCAATATCGAATATCACAAAAGTGCGCTGTCGGACGAAGAATTAAAAGAAGCGATTAAAGATGCACGTTTTGTGGGGATCCGCTCCCGTACTCATTTGACGGAAGAGATCTTTGCCGCAGCAGAAAAACTGGTGGCTGTGGGATGTTTCTGTATTGGAACCAACCAAGTTGATCTCGATGCTGCAGCGAAGCGCGGTATTCCTGTCTTTAATGCACCATTCTCCAACACCCGTTCCGTGGCGGAAATGGTATTAGGTCAGTTATTACTTCTGTTACGTCGTATTCCTGAAGCGAATATGCAAGCACACCGCGGGATCTGGGAAAAACAAGCGAAAGGCTGCTTTGAAGCTCGTGGCAAACGCTTAGGTATTGTCGGTTATGGTCATATCGGTACACAGTTAGGGATCTTAGCTGAAGGTATCGGTATGGATGTTTACTTCTATGATATCGAAAACAAATTGCCATTAGGTAACGCAACTCAAGTTCGTTCATTACCAGAATTATTAAAAATGAGCGATGTGGTGAGCTTACATGTGCCTGAAACGGCCAGCACGAAAAACATGTTTGGCGAAGTGCAGTTTGAGCAAATGAAGCAAGGTGCGATTTTCATCAACGCATCACGCGGTACTGTTGTTGATATTCCTGCATTAAGTTCAGCGTTAGAAAGCAAGAAATTATCAGGTGCAGCGGTTGACGTTTTCCCAACGGAACCAGCAGCAAACAACGATCCTAATGACCCATTCATTTCTGAGTTGATTAAATTCGATAACGTTATCCTGACTCCACATATCGGTGGTTCAACGGAAGAAGCGCAAGAAAATATCGGCTTAGAAGTGGCAAGTAAACTGGCAAAATACTCAGATAACGGTTCAACATTATCTGCGGTTAACTTCCCTGAAGTTTCGCTGCCAGTGCATATGGATGATACTAACCGTTTACTGCACATTCATGAAAACCGCCCTGGTATCATGAACAGTATCAACCAAGTGTTTACTGAAAATAACATTAACGTGGTTGGGCAATACTTGCGAACCTCAGGGAATGTGGGCTATGTGGTTATTGATGTGTTGACGCAGTCACCAAGCCAAGCGGATGAAGTATTACTGAAATTAAAATCTCTACCAGGCACCATCCGCGCTCGTCTGCTGTTCTAATCAGTCGATGCATTAAAAACATTTCATTAAAAGCACAGTGGCGTTGGTATCTACCAGCGCCATATTTTTTTCGGAGTAATAATTTCTGGTAATGGAATATCCCAGTGCGCGACAGGTAAAACTTCAACTAACTGACAATCATGGGCGAGTCCAATAGGATAAAAGCCAGTTTGTTGCCAATTTGCCAATGTTCTATCATAAAATCCTCCTCCCATTCCTAACCGTTGCCCTTGGCTATCAAAAGCTACCAGCGGGATCATCATTATATCCAGTCGCTCGATAGGTAATACATCCAACACATTCAATTGTGGCTCTTCAATATTAAATTTATTTTTTACTAAGATAGTCTTCGGTGTGTAGTGCAAAAATAATAAGTGATGAGGATTAAAAGGGTGAATAACGGGTAGATAAACTTGTTTTCCGTGATCCCAAAGGGCTTGGATTAATGGACGTGTATTAATTTCACCATCGAACGAAAGAAATAGGGCGATAGTTTTAGCTTGTGCGACTTTTGGGTGATTAAGTGTGTGGGCGATAATGCGTTGTGCCGCATCATCTTGAACTTCAGGCGTCAGTTCCCGCCGGGTAGCTCGAATAGATTTACGGATTTGCTGACGTAGTGAAGAGAGCGTATCTGACATAACCATTTCCATAAATCATATTCCTAATATCAAGTTGATAACTCGTGGAAAAACCTACGAAACAGTATATCGCAAGGAATCGGAATACGTAATTTTTAGTGTGGGTTTGAGATTTTGTGCAAAGAATATAGAAAAGACTAAATAGAAGGGAGGTCTCCAAGATGCCGTTGTAGGCTGTAACCCTTGAACCCTTGGTTCAAGGTGAACGCAGTTTAGCAACCTTTAGGCTTCCTGAGCGAATCAGGCATGCTCACCAGCGCAATAACCACATTCTGTTTGGTATGAAATATCGGCTCAGGGGACTTACCCACTGACGCGCATCTCAGAGAAATTTGTTTTGAGAACTTTCGTTACTCAGTGATTTCATTGTACGAAATTAGAGTGTAAATGCAACCTAATTTTTCGTTTTATTTTTTTACTAGTGATTGATTAATAAGCATATTTACTCTAGGGGCAATACCTGCCTCTCAGTGATTTTTACCTGATCGTGCAACGCTTGTTCAATCGTCTGCTGCAATACTTTTATTTTCTCTTCCATATTATAAGCATAATCGCGCGTTTTTGTCTTTTCTTGTGCTAATTCGTGACAGACGTTCAATGCGACAATGAAAATAAGTTGTTCAGTGTTAGTGACACCGCTTCGGTCTTTTAACGTTTTTAAGCGTTCTTCTAATTCTTTTGCTGACTCTAAGAGCGCTTCTTTTTGTTCTATTGGGCAATTAACGCGCATAGAGCGCCCAAAAATCTGAATATCAACGGGTTGTGCGGACATGATACCTCCATACTAAAATCTTTTTCGCCAATAAAAGTAGGACATTTGGCGTAAATGTTGTTAATTTTTGCATAGCTTATGCTTAGATAGGCATTGGCGATATATTACTAGTTTAGAATAAAAATAAGCTAATAATAACTCAGACAAAAAAAGCAGACTGGTCTAGCGGCTATCCTTGGTGGTAGCATATCACGAATCCCAAGCTAACATGACGAATTCAGATGTCTATACAAAAATCTTTACCTAACTATGAATCGTTGGACAACTTACTCCAACAGCACTCAATCGCACTCACTGCCGCCGAGATCCATGGTTTAATAACCGGACTGATTTGTGGAGGAAGCCGTGACTTAGGTTGGCAAACCCTTGTTCATGATCTAGCAAATGATGGACTTGCGTTTCCGCAAACCGTTTCACAACCGCTGCGTGAACTGTATGACCTCACATTTGAAGCATTAGATGACACCGAATTTGCATTCAATATGCTATTTCCGGATGAAGACGCTTCTGTGTTTGACCATGCGGACGCACTAGCTGGCTGGGTTAACCACTTCTTACTTGGCATTGGTGTTGCTCAACCTAAACTGACTGATAAAAAAGAGATTAGTGAAGTAATTACCGATCTACGTAACATCGGTATGCTTGGTTATGATGAAGAAGAAGACCAAGAAGAGTTAGAGCAAGCATTAGAAGAAGTTGTTGAATATGTGAGAGTTGCCGTTCAACTGTGTTATATCGCATTGGCTGAGCCGAAAAAAGGCCCAACCGCTGTTGAGAATATCAAGCCCGTTCTTCACTAATCTATAATATTAGGTAGCGACCCACTAACTGTAGGCTTTCTGCATTGCCAGTCACCTACGGTTAAGGAACGGATTTACCTAATTTGAACTGATTGCCGTTTGATTTTTAGCTAATTATCAAACAAGCAACCAACCTAAAACCCAAATAATAAGGCAATAACGGTATGAATAAGCAGGAATTTATTTCTCGTCGTAATGCATTATTGGCTCAAATGGCGCCAGCAAGTGCTGCTATTATTTTCTCAGCACCTGAAGCACAACGTAATGCGGATTGCGAATATCCGTATCGCCAGCACAGTGATTTTCTGTATCTGACTGGATTTAGTGAGCCAGAAGCGGTTTTAGTTTTAATAAAAAGTGACGAGAAACATAGCCACACCGTGCTATTCAACCGTGTTCGCGATCTCACTGCCGAAATTTGGTTTGGGCGTCGCTTAGGGCAAGATGCGGCACCAGAAAAATTAGGTATTGATAAAGCGCTGCCATTCGATGAAATCGTTGACCAGCTTTATCAATTACTCAATGGTCTCGATGTGGTTTATCACGCTCAAGGTGAATTTGATTACGCGGATAAACTGGTTTTCGGTGCGTTGGATGTGCTGCGCCGAGGAAGTCGTCGCAATTTAAAAGCCCCTCGCACGCTCATTGACTGGCGTCCAATGGTGCACGAAATGCGCCTGTTTAAATCGGATGCGGAAATGGCGGTTATGCGCAAAGCGGGTGAAATTTCAGCATTAGCCCATATTCGTGCAATGGAAACTTGCCGCCCGAATATGTATGAATACCAACTCTGTGGTGAGATTGAGTATGAATTTACTCGCCATGGTGCGCGTTTCCCATCTTATAACACCATCGTCGGTAGTGGCGAAAACGCCTGCATTTTGCACTACACAGAAAATGAATGTGCGATGAAAAATGGGGACTTAGTCCTAATTGATGCCGGTGCAGAGTTAGAAGGTTACGCAGGGGATATCACCCGAACTTTCCCTGTGAACGGAAAATTCACCAAAGAACAGCGTGAAATTTACGATATCGTGCTTCAATCTATTAACACCGCATTAGAACTTTACCGCCCAGGCACCAGTATCCACGAAGTGACTCGTCAAATTGTTCGCATTAAAACAGAAGGCTTAGTGAAATTAGGCATTTTGCAGGGTGACGTCGAACAATTGATCGAAAACAAAGCGTATCATCCATTTTTTATGCATGGTTTAAGCCATTGGCTGGGCTTAGATGTTCATGATGTCGGTTTTTACGGTGTAGAAAGAGACCGCATTTTAGAGCCGGGCATGGTGCTAACCATTGAACCAGGATTATATATTGCGCCAGATGCTGACGTACCGCCTCAATACCGTGGTATCGGCGTACGTATCGAAGACGACATTCTTATCACTGAAGATGGGAATGAAAACTTAACGGCGATGGTCGTTAAAGATCCTGATGAAATTGAAGCGTTAATGGCGGCGGCTAAAAAACGCTTAGGTTAAGCAGTAAAAAGTAATAATAGAAGGTAATTAACAACCTATGAATGTGATTATTGTTGGGGGAGGAATGGCTGGCGCGACATTGGCACTGGCAATTTCATCACTCAGTCGAGGACGTGTTTCGGTATCACTAATCGAAGCATCTCAACCGGATAACCAGCATCCGGGTTTTGATGCACGAGCGATTGCGTTAGCGCACGGTACTTGCCAGTACCTATCGTCGATTGGTGTTTGGTCTGCATTTGCTGATTGCGTTACCCCCATTAATCACGTTCATGTGTCCGATAGAGGGCATGCAGGGTTTGTTAATATTCATGCTGAAGATCACCAAATCACTGAATTGGGTAATGTGATCGAATTGCATGAAGCAGGTGCTCGTTTATTTTCACTGTTACGTAAAGCGCCTGGCGTTACACTTTATTGTCCTGCTAAAGTGGAGCATGTTGAGCGTACAGTGGACAACGTGACTGTCACGTTAGACAGCGGTGAGCAAATCACGGGCAGTTTATTAGTGGCGGCGGATGGTAGCCGTTCTGCGATTGGTCAAGCTTGCAATATGCAATGGCAGCAAGATGATTATGGACAAGTGGCAATTATTGCCAATGTGAAAACATCGATTGACCCCGCAGGGCGTGCCTTCGAACGCTTTACTGAATTTGGTCCTTTGGCATTATTACCTATGTCTGAAGGGCGTAGCTCGTTAGTTTGGTGTCATCGCCAAGAACATGCTGACGATATTAATGCGTGGGATGATGAAACCTTTATTCGCAAATTACAGCAAGCATTTGGCTGGCGTTTAGGGGAAATAACCCAAGCTGGTAAACGTAATTGTTACCCATTAGTGTTAAGAAAAGCGGTGAATCCTGTCAGTCACCGTGTTGCGTTGGTGGGAAATGCAGCGCAAACATTACACCCAATTGCAGGGCAAGGTTTCAACCTTGGGATCCGTGATGTCATGCAATTAGCTGAGTTAGTCGTCAATGCTCATGATAATCAGCAAGATATTGGCAGTTATTCATTGCTAAGTCAGTACCAACATACCCGATTAGCCGATCGAGAAAAAACAGTCACCATGACCGATGGTCTGGTGCGCTTATTTGCTAATCGTTGCTTCCCATTAATTGTGGGGCGTAATTTAGGTCTGATGGCGATGGAGATGTTGCCGCCTGTTCGTGATGTTTTAGCCCGCCAAACCCTTGGCTGGGTCGCACATAAATAACCACAAAACTAAGAGGAATAAAAATATGCAATCGTTTGATGTGGTTATCGCCGGTGGTGGTATGGTTGGACTCGCACTGGCATGTGGACTCGAAGGCAGTGGTTTACGTGTGGCGGTCGTTGAAAACCATCCACCTAAAACGCCATTCTCTGCTAACGATCCCCATGCGCTACGCGTGTCGGCAATCAATGCCGCCAGTGAAAAATTATTGACTCATTTAGATGTATGGTCAGCAATCAAAGGGATGCGTGCTGCCGCCTATAGCGGGATGGAAGTGTGGGATAACCACAGTTTCGGTCGTATTGCTTTTTCTGCTAAAGACCAAAATCTCTCGCATTTAGGTCATATCGTTGAAAACAATGTGGTGCGCGATGCCTTATGGCAAAAAGCCAGTCAATTGCGTGATGTAACTTTACTGGCCCCTGCAACCATCAAGAAGGTGGTATGGGGAGAAAATGACGTTTTCATCACGTTAGATGATGAAAATATGCTGACGGCTCGCTTGATAGTCGGGGCTGACGGCGCAAATTCATGGCTGCGTAGTCATGCAGATATTCCGCTCACTTTCTGGGATTATGAACATACCGCACTGGTAGCAACCATTCGAACCGAACGTCCCCATGAAGGTATTGCTCGCCAAGCTTTTAATGGGGAAGGCATCCTCGCGTTCTTACCGCTAAGCGACCCGCACTTATGTTCGATTGTTTGGTCTCAGCCAAACTTAGCCGCTGCGCGTCGTCAAGATTTAGATAAGTTAGAATTTGAGAAAGAATTGACCGTCGCATTTGATGTTAATTTAGGTTTTTGCCAATTAGAAAGCGACCGTTTAACTATCCCATTAACCGGACGTTATGCGCGTCAGTTTGCGGCGCAGCGTTTAGCGCTACTCGGGGATGCGGCTCACACCATTCATCCTTTGGCGGGCCAAGGAGTGAATCTTGGTTTTATGGACGTCGCTATGCTGATTGGTGAAATCAGAAGGCTACATCGTGAAGGCAAAGATTTTGGTCAATATTTCTATTTGCGTGATTATGAACGTAGCCGCAAGCACAGCGCAGCGGTGATGTTAGCGGGAATGCAAGGTTTCCGTGAACTGTTTGATGGCAACAACCCTGCGAAGAAATTGCTGCGAGATATTGGTCTTGTTTTAGCTGACAGTTTACCGGGTGTTAAGCCTCAACTACTAAACCACGCGATGGGCTTATCGGATATGCCAAAATGGCTAAAGCAACTACCGACTAATAACGCTTAATTCTGTCTGAATTTTCTCTTCCAAATAACCTGAGTGTTTAATTTTAAATACTCAGGTTTTTTATTTCTCATTCCATTTTGTTCGCAACCAGTCTTGCCTAGCAATAGCTGAGAAAAACTAATTTATCCATAATTTCGGATTAGTTTTTCTAATTTATTTGTTTTTCCTAATTTATCTACATTATTGGGTTAAGTCTCAATTCTGATGATATTTTGCGCACTAATAAGCCAAATATGAAGGGATTGAGTGATCATTCTCAATTATTTAACAAAAACCACTGGTAATGTGAGGGCGCAATCAGTAATACAGAGAGTACATCACCCTATTTTTATTTATAGCATCCAATTTCGAATGTTAGCAGTTTTGAATCAAATCCGATGATTTGCGTTTTGATGAAACGGGATTCACAGAAAAAAATTTATGCCGTTCATTACGCAATCACCCCATCAGACACAGTAATGTAAAGAGGGTATTCATGGTAAAGCAAACGACTCTATATGATGAGCATATAGCCTGCGGCGCAAAAATGGTGGATTTTCATGGCTGGATGATGCCACTGCACTATGGTTCGCAAATCAACGAACATAATATTGTTCGAACCGATGCAGGAATGTTTGATGTTTCTCACATGACGATTGTTGACCTACATGGCGAAGGTTGCCGTGATTTTCTTCGTTATCTTCTCGCCAATGATATCGCTAAGCTCACCATCAAAGGTCGTGCACTGTATACCGGTATGCTGAACGCATCGGGTGGTGTGATTGATGACCTGATTGTTTATTACCTTGAAGATGATTTCTACCGCCTTGTGGTTAACTCTGCGACGCGAGACAAAGACATTGCATGGATTGAGCAGCATGCAAAAGATTATGCAGTAGCGATTACTGTACGTGATGATTTGGCGTTAGTTGCCGTTCAAGGTCCGAAATCTCAAGAAAAAGTTCACACTTTGCTGACCGAAGAACAACGTGCTGCCATCAAAGATATGAAGCCTTTTTATGGTGTTCAAACTGGCGATCTGTTTATTGCGACCACGGGCTACACCGGTGAAAAAGGGTATGAAATTGCGATGCCGAAACAGCATATCGTGGATTTCTGGCATAAATTACTGAAGGCAGGCGTTCATCCAGCAGGTTTAGGCGCTCGTGATACTCTGCGTCTTGAAGCGGGTATGAATCTCTATGGGCAAGATATGGATGAGTCTATTTCTCCATTAGCGGCCAATATGGGGTGGACAATTGCTTGGGAGCCGCAAGACAGAAACTTTATTGGCCGTGAAGCGTTGGAAAAACAGCGAGCGAAAGGTACCGATAAGCTGGTGGGTATTGTGATGCGCGAAAAAGGCATTTTACGTGCTGAACAGGTTGTGCGCTTTACGGATGAATCAGGTAAATTGCATGAGGGAGTGATCACTAGTGGTTCATTCTCTCCAACGTTAGGTTTCAGTATCGCGCTAGCGCGTGTACCGAGTGACATTAAAAATCACGCCATCGTTGAAATTCGTCAGCGGGAAATGCCGGTTGAAGTGGTAAAACCAGGATTTGTCCGTGAAGGTAAGGCATTAGTGTAATTAGATATTTTCTAATACAAATTGATTTTAAAACGTTTTCTCAAAAACTTTTTCTCAAGAACATATGGTCAGAATCAAAAGAGAGGCTAGAAATGAGCAATGCACCTAAAGAATTAAGATATACCCGCGAACACGAATGGCTGCGTGATGAAGGAAATGGTGAGTTCACTGTGGGTATTACTGAACATGCGCAAGAAACTTTAGGCGACATGGTGTTTGTTGATTTACCCGATGTGGGTGATGTAGTGAGCGCAGGGGACGACTGTGCTGTCGTTGAATCTGTGAAAGCAGCATCCGATATTTATGCACCGATTAGTGGTGAAATTATTGCAGTTAACAGTGCACTCAGCGACTCTCCAGAGCTGGTGAACGAATCGCCATATCAAGAAGGCTGGATTTTCCGTATTAAGATGAGCGATGACTCTCAGCTAGCGGATCTTATCGATGCTCAAGGTTACCTGAGCATGATCGCTGCGGAAGAGTAATCCACAGCATCATGTTTCGCACTGTAGCGTAATCGCTTGCTACAGTGCGAAATATCAAGAACATAATGAATGTTTTTTAACCAAGGTTAGTTTGAGCTAGTCTACTTATCTCGCAGTTTATCAATAGGTTTTATCATCGCTAGAGTCTTATAACCTACGCTACGCATAGCAAAAAGGATGGGAACACAGATATGTCGATGTCACTGAGTCAACTAGAAAACCGTTCAGAATTTATCTCGCGCCATATAGGGTCATCAGAACAACAAATAAAAACCATGTTAGGTACTGTTGGCGCGACTTCCCTCGATAATTTAATGGACAAAATTGTCCCGAAAGCCATTTTACTGCCTGAGCCACCAAGAGTCGGCGGTGGTGCAACCGAGCAAGAAGCGCTCGCAGAATTAAAAGGGATTGCTTCCCTAAATAAACGTTATAAAAGTTATATCGGCATGGGCTATGCCCCAGTGATCCTTCCTCCTGTTATCTTACGTAATTTGCTCGAAAACCCAGGCTGGTATACGGCTTATACCCCTTATCAGCCTGAAGTTTCCCAAGGTCGTCTTGAGTCACTGCTGAATTTCCAGCAATTAACGATTGATTTAACGGGCTTAGATTTAGCATCAGCTTCTTTGCTGGATGAAGCGACAGCGGCAGCAGAAGCCATGGCGATGGCAAAACGCATCAGTAAATTGAAAAATGCAGAACGCTTTTTCGTTGCGGATGACGTCCATCCTCAAACCCTTGATGTTGTGCGGACTCGTGCAGGCACATTTGGCTTTGAAGTGATTGTCGACAGCGCAGAGAAAGTGCTAGAACACGAAGGTGTATTTGGTGCATTACTGCAACAAGTGGGCACCACGGGGAATATACATGATTACAGCGAGCTATTTGCCAAACTAAAGGCGAAGAATATTGTCAGCTGTGTGGCTGCCGATATGATGGCATTAGTGTTATTGACAGCACCTGCAAAACAAGGGGCTGACATTGTTTTCGGCTCAGCGCAGCGTTTTGGTGTACCAATGGGTTATGGTGGCCCTCATGCTGCATTCTTTGCGTGTAAAGATGAATTCAAACGTGCGATGCCGGGACGCATTATCGGGGTCTCTCGTGATGCTGCAGGTCATACTGCGCTACGTATGGCGATGCAAACTCGTGAACAGCATATCCGCCGTGAAAAAGCAAACTCCAACATTTGTACTTCCCAAGTTTTACTGGCCAATATTGCCGCGATGTATGCGGTGTATCATGGGCCTGAAGGCTTGAAAATGATTGCTCAGCGCATTCATCGCTTTAGCTCGATTTTTGCGAAAGCGCTTACAGAGTCTGGCATCACTCTGCGCCATAAAACGTGGTTTGATACTCTGGCTATCGAAGTAGCAGACAAAGCGGCGGTCTTAGCGCGCGCTGAAAAAGCAAAAATAAACTTACGGACAGATATTCACGGTGCAGTGGGTGTTACGTTCAGTGAAATCACCACTCGCCAAGATCTCAACGAACTGTTCTTTGTGATCACGGGTACCGATCAAAAACTGGATTTCGAAAAATTAGATAAGCAAGTTTCAGAAAGTGAAAGTGCAATTCCAGCCGCAATGTTGCGTGATGACGTGATTTTATCGCATCCAAATTTCCATCGTTATCATAGCGAAACGGAAATGATGCGCTACATGCACAGCTTAGAGCGTAAGGATTTAGCGTTGAACCAAGCGATGATCCCATTAGGTTCTTGCACCATGAAACTTAACGCTGCTGCGGAAATGCTGCCAATTACGTGGCCTGAATTTGGTGAGTTACACCCGTTCTGTCCACCGGAGCAGGCGCAAGGTTATCATCAAATGATTGAGCAGCTTTCCCACTGGCTAGTGCAATTGACGGGATATGATGCTGTCTGTATGCAGCCTAACTCAGGGGCTCAAGGGGAATATGCGGGTCTGTTAGCAATCCGTCGTTACCATGAAAGCCGCAATGAAGGCGCACGTAATATTTGTTTGATCCCAGCCTCTGCTCACGGAACTAACCCAGCCTCTGCTCATATGGCGGGTATGGAAGTGGTGGTGGTACGCTGTGATGATGAAGGTAACATTGACCTTGCTGACCTGCGAGAAAAAGCGCAGGAGCACAGTGCAGCGCTCTCATGCGTGATGGTGACTTACCCGTCAACTCACGGTGTGTATGAAGAGAGCATTCGCGAAGTGTGTGAAATTATCCACCAATATGGCGGGCAAGTTTACTTAGATGGTGCGAATATGAACGCTCAAGTGGGGCTGACAACACCGGGCTTTATCGGCGCGGATGTGTCTCACTTGAACTTACATAAAACCTTCTGTATTCCTCATGGCGGTGGTGGCCCTGGTATGGGACCTATCGGTGTGAAGAAACATTTAGCGCCGTTTGTTCCTGGGCACTCTGTCGTCACTCAAGAAATGCTGACCGAACAAGGTGCGGTTTCTGCTGCACCATTTGGTAGCGCTTCTATTCTGCCAATTAGCTGGATGTATATCCGCATGATGGGCTCCCATGGGCTGAGAAAAGCCAGCCAAGTGGCAATCTTGAACGCTAACTATATTGCGAAGCGTTTAGCGAGTCGCTATGAGATCCTCTATACCGGACAAGAAGGTTATGTGGCTCATGAATGTATCGTGGATCTACGTCCAATCAAGAAAGATACAGGCATCAGTGAGCTGGATATTGCTAAGCGCTTGATTGACTATGGTTTCCATGCGCCAACCATGTCATTCCCAGTTGCAGGTACGTTGATGATCGAACCTACTGAGTCAGAAAGTATTGTGGAAATCGATCGCTTTATCGATGCAATGCTGGCTATCCGCGATGAGATTGATCAAGTGGTTCAAGGTAAATGGACGCTGGAAGATAACCCGTTAGTCAATGCGCCACACGTTCAAACTGAGTTGGCGGAAGAGTGGGCTCATGGTTATAGCCGTGAATTGGCGGTATTCCCATCTCACGCAACACGAGTGAACAAGTACTGGCCAGCGGTAAAACGCCTTGATGATGTTTATGGCGACCGTCATTTACATTGTTCTTGTGTGCCTATCGATGAATATATGTAATTAATTTTTTAGCTTTTTAATATGAAAACGCCAGATATTTATCTGGCGTTTTTTGTTTTATTTTTTTAATTACAGCAGCCAGCCTTTTTGGTGGGCTTGCTCTAATTGCTGTTTAAGCTGCAACCAAAATTCAGGGAGGATCTCCTGAATATAGTCACATTTACTAACGACCTGCTCATGACGAATATGGTTTTCAACCCAGCTTTGACCCTGATTATGCAAGTTCAATAACATCGGCATGGCTCTATCAATGGCATTGGCATATTTCGATTCCAATGTCTCGACGGCATCATACTCATTCCATAATGCTAAGAATTCAGCATTTTGCGGGCTTGGCAGTAAATTAAATAGGCGGTTAGCCGCTTTGACTTCTTCATCATGAATGGCTTCACGAGCGGCATTATCAAACACCAAAACGTCACCTGCATCGATTTCAACGATATCATGAACGAGCGCAAGTTTAATGGCGCGTTCAAGATTAACGCCCGGCACATAAGGGGCAAAAGCCATTGCAGCAACAGCAAACTGCCAGCTATGTTCGGCGGTGTTTTCGTGTCTTTCACGGTTTAATAATTTATTCTTGCGATAAACGCTTTTCAGTTTATCGAGCTCCATCAAAAATTGGACGACTTCAGTAAAAGCCCCAAAATTCAAAACGTCGAGTGGCTTATTACTTATTGCAGATGACATAAAAACCCCAATTATTTATCTTCTTCTAATGAATAAGGCAGTGGTGCAATGGTCAGGCGACTTTGCTCGTCACCCATAACGCGAAACACGCTATCAGCTTCCATATCGTTGTTCATGATGATTTGGATGCTAAGTTCTCCATTCCCTAAACGCACGGCGGCTAGTACTGTTCCGGTACGGCGCCAGTTTTCACCGAGTTGCCACTCAACACCATCACCAATAGTTGGAAGTGAGGAGCCAGTGCCCGTTAGCCAGTACATCGCGCGTTTATTGGCACCACGGAACTTGGCGCGTGCAACCATTTCTTGGCCGGTATAGCAGCCTTTTTTAAAGCTAATTCCGTGAGGGATGGCCTGTAAATTTGCAGCTTGTGGCAGATGTTGTGCGCTGTTTTCTTGGTCGATAACGGCAAAGCCTGCGGCAATTTCTAATGCTAACCATTGTTGGTCAGAAACCTGTGTTGCATTTAAAGTCTCTGCGAGATTTTGCGCAGTCGCTTCGTCTGTAATAATTAAAAATCGTTCTGCGGGAAGGTCAAAATGTAGAAGGGTACTGTTGCCTTCTGTGATGACTTGATTTTGGCTATCAGGTAGTGTTGCGAACACGGATGAAAGTGCTTCTCGTGCGCCTTGACCTGCCACACCCAGTAATTTCAGTTCTGGCTTCTTTTCAAAAGTGACTTTAGAGAAAACAGCGTATTTTTTTAACTCTGCGAGTTGGGCATCAGCAACACTACGTCTTTCAATATAAGAATAACCCGCTAAGTGATGGAATAAACGTAGGTCACTCCACATTTTTCCTTTTGGATCGCAATGGGCGGTTAGTGTATGTGCGTGCTCAAGTGTGCTGATATCGGCGGTGACTTGTCCTTGCAGATATTTTTCTGCATCAGCGCCGTGTAGGTGGATAAGTTCCCAGTTTTCCAGTGAAATCAAAACAAGGGGTAAAGACTGAGAATCAAGGGGAAACTGTTGTGCGTTGTCTACATGGGAAGTCATGATTTCACCTGTTGTTCTTTATTTGATAATGGTGCTTAATGGTAAAATAGCTAGGTCACATTGCAAGCCTCAAACCGAACTAAAGTGCCATTAACCTATTATTCAGCATAAGAGGGTAAATAGTTTGTAGAAAAACGGTATTTTACAACCTAAAATGTGAACTATGTAGAGTGTGACATGTTTTATTGACAGATTATCTGATAGAGTATTTAAAATAATCAATCTTATCAGTCAACTGCAACAAAAGGTCGTAGTGAAATGGATAATGGAATGCCTATCGGGCAAAGTCAAATCGATATCAATAACAAGGCGCGAATTCATTGGGCGTGCAGAAGAGGCATGCGTGAGCTTGATATTTCTATCATGCCATTTTTTGAATATGAATATGACGAGCTAACAGACCACGATAAGCGTGTTTTTGTGCGGCTGCTCGAGTGTCCAGACCCTGATTTGTTCAATTGGCTGATGAATCACGGGCGTCCGGAGGACGAAGAACTGTTCTCTATGATTAAACTCATTCAAGAAAGAAATAAAAATCGTGGTCCTGTGGAAATCTAATCTTTCCATTTCATGGAAAACTCAGCTTTTTTCCACCTGTCTTCATGGGGTAACGGGCATTATTTTGCTTGTTGCACCGTGGGCTCCAGGTAATTCAATGATTTGGCTACCATTATTAGTAGTGTTGGTAGCTAGTTGGGCAAAAAGCCAAAAAAATATCAGTAAAGTCAAAGGTGTGGCTGTATTGGTGAATGGCAATAAGCTTCAATGGAAAAAGAATGAGTGGGAAATTATCAAAGCGCCATGGTGTAGCCGCTTTGGCATTTTATTAACGCTTAATGCATTGCAAGGTAAGCCTCAGAAGCTTCGCTTATGGATTGCAAAGGATTCTGTTTCCGAAGAAAATTGGCGTAATCTCAATCAATTACTACTGCAATACCCTGATATTTGATATTGCAGTTAGTTGTCTTTGGCGCTTAAAGAGCAGCTTCAATTTCTTGTAGGATCTGCTCACACCATTGCGCGACTCGCTCATCGGTTTGTTCAAACTGGTTCACATCATCTAATGCAAGACCTACAAACATCTCACCATCTTCCGTGAGCGGTTTCGGGCTTTCAAATTCATAACCTTCAGTCGGCCAAAAGCCAATAAACTGTGCGCCAGTCGGTTTAAGCTGGTGATAGAGCATACCGAGTGCATCTAAAAACCATTCACTATAGTCAACTTGGTCACCCATGCCATACATTGCGACCATTTTATCCGCAAGGTTAAGTTTGGGAAGCGCTTCCCAAATTTCTAGCCAATCTTCCTGAATTTCACCAAAATCCCACGTAGGGATCCCCAAAATAAGAACGTCGTACTGTTCCATTAATTCTGGTGGTGTATCGTTGATGTTATGGAGGGTAATGAAATCATCACCAAGAATGTCACGTATTTTTTCTGCGACCATTTCGGTGTAGCAGGTACTTGAACCGTAAAAAAGACCTATTTTCATATATATTATTACTATATCCAGCGCTGGTTTTTATCACGAGGGACGTATTGTAACAGATGGTGCTACAATCAGGCATAATAGATTGCACTGTAATAATAAAGAGGCATAGGATCTGGCGTGGAAAGTAAACAACTAAATCCGTTAATTGAACAGTTTCTTGATACAATTTGGTTGGAGCAAGATCTTGCTGAAAACACCTTGGCATCTTATCGTAATGACCTCCAATCATTAGATAGATGGCTGGATGCGCAGCAATTGCATTTGGAAAGTGTTCAGTCGATTGATTTACAATCTTTTCTCGCAGAACGCATTGATGGCGGATACAAAGCCGCAAGTTCTGCGCGTTTATTAAGTTCGATTCGCCGGTTATTTCAATATTTTTACCGCGAAAAGATAAGAGCGGATGATCCTTCCGCGGTAATCGCAGCACCCAAAATTCCGCAGCGATTACCCAAAGATCTCAGTGAAAAACAAGTTGAAGATTTGCTGAATGCACCTGCGACTGAAGACTCGCTCGAGTTACGGGACAAAGCCATGTTGGAAGTATTGTATGCTTGTGGCTTGCGAGTTTCTGAGCTGACGGGGCTGACATTTTCGGATATCAGCTTGCGTCAAGGCGTCGTTCGGGTCGTTGGCAAAGGAGATAAAGAGCGTTTGATCCCTCTGGGAGAAGAGGCGATTTACTGGCTGGAAAAATATATAGCGCAGGGGCGCCCAGATTTACTGAATGGGAAAACTAGCGATGTTTTATTTCCAAGCAAACGTGGTACAAAGATGACCCGCCAGACATTTTGGCACCGAATAAAATATTATGCCGTACTTGCTAATATTGATGGGGATGCGTTATCTCCTCACGTATTAAGGCATGCAT
This sequence comes from Providencia sp. JGM181, assembly GCF_018257375.1. NCBI lineage: Bacteria > Pseudomonadati > Pseudomonadota > Gammaproteobacteria > Enterobacterales > Morganellaceae > Providencia > Providencia sp. JGM181. The sequence goes on from NZ_JAERJY010000024.1 coordinate 25,725, forward strand.
TTGCAACCCATTTATTGAATCACGGCGCGGACTTACGCGTTGTACAAATGTTGTTAGGTCATAGCGACCTATCCACAACCCAAATTTACACACATGTCGCTACTGAGCGGCTACGTGCTTTACATGAGCAGCATCATCCGAGAGGGTGATGGGTGAAAGGATAAATATGAAACGCAAACTACTTGTTTTAGCCGCCTGTATCGCGTCATTAACGGCATCGGTTTATGGCGCAACGGAAGAAAAACTGATTATCGAAAAACTGGCACATTATAATATGCAAGTGGAATCCATTAAGCCTTCCCCAATTGTGGGATTAAATACGGTGGAAACGGATAATGGCGTAATTTATGTGACGGACGATGGTAAATACCTGTTACAAGGCCCAATTTATGATCTCAGCGGAAAAGTTCCGGTGAACATCAGTAACCAGCCTTTGTTGAAGAAGATGGAAGCGTTGAAAAACGAGATGATCATCTTCAAAGCACCCAATGAAAAATATGCGATAACGGTCTTTACTGATATTAGCTGTGGTTACTGTAAGAAATTACACGAAACAGTGGGTGAGTTAAACAGCAAAGGGGTGACAGTGCGCTATTTAGCGTTCCCACGTCAAGGGATGAAGAGCGACACAGCAAAACAGATGGCATCAATCTGGTGTAATGCATTACCAAAAGATGCGTTGACTAAAGCGTTCAAAGGTGACGAAGTTGCCATGATTGATGACTGTAAAATCGATTTAGGCAATCATTTGAAATTAGGTCAATTATTTAAAGTTACAGGAACTCCTGCCATTATTTTACCAAGCGGACAAGTACTCCCTGGCTTTTTAAAACCTGACGAATTACTCCAAATACTTGAGCAGAAATAATCATCATTGTGAATGTCGAAACTTTTTTACGTCAACGAGAATTAACAGGTGATGCCGCGGCATTACCTGATGTCCCTGAACTTTTGCAGCGCATTTATGCCTCTAGAGGGATAACCTCTCTCGCTCAATTGGAACGTAAAGCGTCTAATTTGCTTGATTACCGTTCGCTATCAGGGGTTGAAAATGCACTAACGCTGCTCTATTTGGCGCTGGTGGAGCACCAAAAAATCACTATCGTTGGGGATTTTGATGCTGATGGTGCAACGAGCACAGCATTAGCTATCCGTGCGCTTAAAGCGATGGGGTATAGGAATTTAAACTATATCGTCCCGAACCGTTTTGAAAACGGCTATGGCTTAACGCCATTGGTGGTGGATGAAGCCTATAAGCAGGGAACGGACCTGATTATTACGGTAGATAACGGTATCTCTTCTCATGATGGTGTGGTGACTGCTCACGAGTATGGGATGAAGGTGGTTATTACTGACCACCATTTACCGGGAGAAACGCTACCGACGGCGGATGCTATCATCAACCCGAATCTTAATGATTGCCAATTTGCATCGAAATCACTGGCTGGTGTTGGGGTAACGTTTTATTTAATGTCAGCGTTAAGAGCCCATTTACGCCAACAGCAGTGGTTTGAAAAGCAAGGGATCAGCGAGCCTAATTTAGCGGAATACCTTGATTTAGTCGCGCTGGGTACCGTAGCAGATGTGGTGCCATTGGATACGAACAACCGCATTCTGGTGCATCAAGGGTTGAATCGAGTGAGAGCTGGGCGCTGTTGTGCTGGGATCAAAGCGTTGATTGAGGTATCCAAACGAGATGCCTCTCGTCTGGTCGCGAATGATTTTGGCTTTGCACTAGGGCCTAGACTTAATGCGGCGGGCCGACTGGATGATATGTCCGTCAGCATTGAATTACTGCTGACGGATGATATGGCACATGCACGTCAGCTAGCCAATGAGTTAGATGGCTTAAACCAGACTCGTCGTGAAATTGAAGCGGGTATGCAGCAAGAAGCATTGGTGCTATTTAACAAAATCGAATACAGCGAGAATCAGTTGCCGAACGGTTTAGCACTATATCATCCCGAATGGCATCAAGGGGTGGTTGGGATTTTAGCTTCACGAATTAAAGAGCAATTCCATCGCCCCGTTATCGCATTCGCGCCTGCCGGAGATGGGTTATTAAAAGGCTCTGGTCGTTCAGTGCAGGGCGTTCATATGCGTGATGCATTAGAGCGATTAAATACGCTGCAACCGGGGTTAATGCAAAAGTTTGGTGGACACGCCATGGCTGCGGGTCTGTCGCTTGAAGAGAGCAAATTTGACGCATTCAAATACCATTTCGAAATGCTGATGGGAGAACTTATTCAACCTGAGCAATTATCGGGCGTTATTTGGAGTGACGGAGAATTATTGCGTAATCAACTGTCATTAGAGACGGCGGAATTACTTCGCGAAAGCGGTCCGTGGGGGCAGTCTTTTCCTGAACCTGTATTTGATGGACATTTCCAGTTATTGCAACAAAAGTTGGTGGGCGAGAAACATTTAAAATTGATGTTAGAACCCGTGAATGGAGGACCGATGTTGGATGGCATTATGTTCAATATTGATGTCCGTAGATGGCCAGATAATAGCGTCAAAAAAGCGAAAATTGCGTTTAAGTTAGATGTGAACGAGTTTCGCGGTAATAAAAATGTGCAATTGATGATTGAACATATTTGGCCCGATTAAAATCACAATGAAGATTCGTTCAGAAATAGAGGATTGATTCCCTATAAACCTGACAGGAATTCCGTTATACTAAACGGTTCGTGAATGAAAATATTTATCTTTATTGATCAACTATAAGATAGTGAAAATGACGTTTGAAATAAACCCAGTAAAAAGCAAAATTCAGGACCTGTCTGAACGGACAACGGTTCTGAGGGGGTATCTTTGACTATGATGCCAAGAAAGAACGCTTAGAAGAAGTGAATGCAGAACTTGAGCAGCCAGATGTCTGGAATGAACCAGAACGCGCTCAAGCACTTGGCAAAGAACGCTCTTCCCTTGAGGCGATTGTTGAGACAATTGACCAACTGACCCAAGGTATTGAAGATGTAGAAGGTTTATTGGAATTGGCGGTAGAAGCTGATGATGAAGAAACGTTCAACGAAGCGGGCGCTGAGTTAGAAGTACTGCAAGGCAAGTTAGAGCAGCTTGAATTCCGCCGTATGTTCTCCGGTGAATATGACAGCGCTGACTGCTATATCGACTTACAAGCAGGTTCTGGCGGTACAGAAGCGCAAGATTGGGCAAGTATGCTCATGCGTATGTATCTGCGTTGGGCTGAGTCAAAAGGCTTCAAAACAGAAATTATCGAAGAGTCAGATGGTGATGTGGCGGGTTTAAAATCTGCAACAATTAAAATCATCGGTGATTATGCCTATGGCTGGTTAAGAACAGAAACGGGTGTTCACCGTTTAGTGCGCAAAAGCCCATTTGACTCCGGCGGTCGTCGTCATACTTCATTTAGTTCAGCGTTTATCTATCCTGAAGTTGATGATGATATTGATATCGAAATTAACCCTGCTGATTTACGTATCGACGTATACCGTGCCTCGGGTGCCGGTGGTCAGCACGTTAACAAAACTGAGTCTGCGGTGCGTATCACCCATATACCGACCAACATTGTGACCCAGTGCCAGAACGACCGTTCACAGCATAAAAACAAAGATCAAGCCATGCGCCAGTTAAAAGCGAAATTATACGAACTGGAAATGCAGAAGAAGAACGCAGATAAGCAAGCGATGGAAGAGAATAAATCGGACATTGGCTGGGGAAGCCAAATTCGTTCTTACGTCCTTGATGATGCACGTATTAAAGACTTACGTACTGGTGTGGAAACGCGTAACACGCAAGCCGTGCTGGATGGTGATTTGGATAAATTCATTGAAGCTAGTTTAAAAGCTGGCCTGTGAGGAAAAAATGTCTCAAGAGCAACAGGGTGCAGAACAAGCTCCCGATTTAAATAACGAACTCAAAGCCCGTAAAGAAAAATTGGTTGCGTTGCGCGAACAGGGTATTCCATTCCCAAATGATTTTCGTCGTGAAAATGTTTCCGATAAGCTTCATGCTGAATTTGGTGAAAAATCAGCAGAAGAGCTGGAAGACCTGAACATTGAAGTGACTATTGCGGGTCGTATGATGACTCGTCGTATCATGGGTAAAGCGTCATTTGCAACATTGCAAGATGTTGGTGGCCGTATTCAGATCTACGTTTCACGTGATGATCTGCCAGAAGGCATCTACAACGAGCAGTTTAAAAAATGGGACTTAGGTGACATTTTAGGTGCTAAAGGTCGTTTATTTAAAACTAAAACTGGCGAATTGACCGTTCACTGTCATGAAGTTCGTTTGCTGACCAAAGCTCTGCGTCCATTACCAGACAAATTCCACGGTTTATCAGATCAAGAAACTCGTTATCGTCAACGTTACCTTGACCTGATTGCTAACGATGAATCTCGTAACACTTTCATCATCCGTTCTAAGATCTTAGCGGAAGTTCGTAACTTCATGGTCGAACATGGATTTATGGAAGTAGAAACTCCGATGATGCAAGTCATTCCGGGTGGTGCTTCTGCGCGTCCATTTGTGACTCACCATAATGCGTTAGATATCGATATGTATCTGCGTATTGCGCCAGAACTGTATCTGAAGCGTTTAGTTGTAGGTGGTTTTGAACGCGTATTTGAAATCAACCGTAACTTCCGTAACGAAGGTTTGTCTCCACGTCATAACCCAGAATTCACAATGATGGAACTGTATATGGCGTATGCAGATTACCGTGACCTGATTGTGCTGACTGAAGATTTATTCCGTATTTTAACGCAGAAAGTATTAGGCAATACCGTTGTTAAATATGGTGAACAAGAGTTCGATTTTGGTAAGCCATTTACCAAAATGACCATGAAAGAAGCTATCTGCAAATACCGCCCAGAAACTAACGTTGCTGATCTGGATGATATGGATAAAGCGGTTGCGATTGCTCAGTCTATCGGTATCAAGATTGAGAAGAGCTGGGGCTTAGGTCGTGTTCAGTGCGAAATCTTTGAAGAAGTTGCTGAAAGCCACTTAATTCAGCCGACCTTTATTACAGAATATCCGGCTGAAGTTTCTCCTTTAGCGCGCCGTAATGATGACAACCCATTCATTACAGACCGCTTCGAATTCTTCATTGGTGGTCGTGAAATCGGTAACGGTTTCTCTGAGTTAAATGACGCAGAAGACCAAGCAGAACGTTTTGCTGAGCAAGTTCGTCAGAAAGACGAAGGTGACGACGAAGCGATGTTCTACGACGAAGATTACGTAACTGCATTAGAGCACGGTTTACCACCAACAGCAGGTTTAGGTATTGGTATTGACCGCATGGTCATGCTATTTACCAATAGTCATACTATTCGTGATGTAATCCTATTCCCTGCATTACGTCCTAGCAAAGCTTAATCTTTGCTTTTCATGCCCAGTTAATGACTGGGCATGAATATTATCAATTAATCATGATATTTTTATTTAATTCCCTCATTCAAACCTACAATTAATTTGTTGTGCCTTTCCAGTATAAAAATAAAAATCTGCGTTACATCACGTTATGCGTTAATTTAAGCTCAATATCTTTTTAAGATAACTGCTATTCATTGACTACTTTAATAAGTGTAGAATTTTATTTTACTCAATACCTATCTTTATCATCGGAGTAGCCTTTATCAATTTCATTGAGATATCTCAAAATGTGAGTATTTTCAATTTTTGACTGAGTAAATGTACCTGCTTGTAATATCATGATTTTAATTAATTAGACTAAGTTTATAAAAAACTGAGAGATAGGATGAGCGAGCAACACTTATTT